>DATNRC010000489.1:0-27508 GCA_036703705.1 Candidatus Obscuribacterales bacterium | reverse complement strand
GGTCGGAGCGCGTGATCGCGCATTGGCCTCCGATCCGCTCGACCTCTTCCCTTATCCTGTCGTCATCAGTGGCGACGATGATTCGATCAATGGTTTTGCACTGCTCGACTTGCCGGAAGACTCGCTCAATCATTGTTTTGCCGTCAATGAGCGCCAGCGGCTTGCCCGGAAACCTGCTTGCCTTGTAGCGTGCAGGAATGATCGCGGTCACATTTCTCTTTGATTTCGGCTTCATGCGTTCGTTTTCTCAGTGGGCCCTTCAGAACTTTCAAAAAGCGCCAGGGATGGGGAAATAATTAATTGTCAGTCGGCAAGATTAACATTTACTCATGAAAATTGTGTATTGCTTCTCTTCCCTCATGGCTGGCGGGTCGCCGGCTCAAAAGTTTAGCGCCTGTATGTTTGCCAGATGATGAGCTGTGCGTAATAAATAAATGTATTCGCCACCTAAAATGTGGAGTTCGGCAGTCACCCTGTTGGCAGAGCACTACAGCACATACCATTCAGCTCTGCCACGGATTTTTATTTGATGAGGAACGCTCTGTGAATTGTACTTGTCGCCGCGAAGAGTTGCCGAACGAGCATATGCAAAAGTTGCTCGATGGGGAGCAATTGGTTGAGGTGGCTCGAAGGATGCTCAAGCTGGCCGGAGACCCATTCTCGGGTGTCATCCGCTTCTTGCATGAGCGCCCCGAGAATAGCTCGATGACCGGGCATGTCATCAATTCCGTCCTTTTGGAAACCTTCGGTGATCGCGAGCAAATTCCTGGTCTCATTCGATTGCTCGCCACACACGTGCGCGAAATCGCGCGCCAGTCCAATGTGATCAACATCGTCAACGAACACGTTGCCGTCGAGCGCTGGGGCAATTATTTGATCAAGCAAAAGGAGCGCATTGCTTTTGAGGTTGGTAAGGAGAAAGACAAACTATTATTGAAAAACATCGTCGGTCTTATTGCCATCGAGCATGGTATTGAGCTGCCGCTGGAGAAGATCCTCGTCCATCCGCCCAATCTCATCGTTACGGTTAAACTGGGACTGTTTCCCGCGCAAAGAGTCCTGGAAATCTGAGCACAGTTGTGTCCTTGCCAAAGGTGATCTCCCATCGCGGAGGCCGATCGTGGGCTCCAGAGAATACGCTTGCGGCGTTTCGCATGAGCCTTGATATAGGGGTGTTCGGTTTGGAGCTGGACGTTCATCGCTGCGCGTCCGGCGAATTGGTCGTGATACACGACGAAGATATCAACCGCACCACCAATGGTGTCGGACTGGTCAAGGATGTTACTTATGACGAGCTGCGGAGACTTGATGCCGGGAGCTGGTGGGATGAGGCTCACGGCCAGCCCGGAGAATCGCGTTTTGTCGGCGAGCGCATTCCGCTCTTGACTGATGTGCTCGCTCTCGTTGACGGCAAGGCGATGCTCAACATCGAGATCAAGAACACACCAGTCGACTATCCGGGCATCGAAGACGATTTGCTCGACGCTCTTGCGCAGTACAAACATACTGAGACTGTCATAGTGAGCTCCTTCGATCATCGCCTCATGTCACTGCTGCACCGGAAGCGCGGAGATTTGAATATTGCTCTTCTTGCTGATGCTCTCCTTATCGACATGCCGCTCATGGCCCGGCAAATGGGAGCGACTTATTGGCACCCTTGCTTTGGTTCGTTGCGGAGGGAAGCCGTAGAGGAAGCTCATCAATCAGGAATTGCGGTCCACGCCTGGACGATTAATGCGCAAAGGGAGTGGCAATGGGCCGTTGAATGGGGCATTGACGGCATCATAACTGACGATCCGTTAGCCCTGACAAAATATCTCCAGAGGCAAAAGCAACTTCTCGCTCAAGCGGATGAGCGCGAATAGCCGAGAGCAATCTGCATCTAATACGGCTCCGGAATTTGCGTTCCATGATCTGTTGATGGCTCTGGTGGCGGCGGCACGGTCTCGATCATTGTCGGATCGTCCAGGTGCATGCCGTCGGAAGAGACATTCGGCTTGTGCATGAGGTCATAGATCTCTGCATCAACTTCCGATTTGAGATGATGCCCGATTTCCTCCGCGATCACTCCTTCTCTCACCAGTTTCGCGATGCAATCCTTGCGCACCTCGAGCAAACGCAGCTTCGTGCGGGCAGTTTCGATCTTTTGCACTGATTTGTCGGTCAAATGCAGATTGTCGATTTTGTTTTGCAGCTCATGCTGTTTCGCCCGTATATCGCGTTCCATTTGGTAATAGGTGTTTTCTGCAATATAAGCCGCGTCTTTCAGCGCCTTGAGAGCAGCAAGCGCTTCTCCTTCGGCAATCAGACTGCTCTTCAAAGCCTGGTACTCCCTCACGCGCATGTCTGTCGCCCGCATGCCGAGAGCTTTCACTAACGGCTCAATAGTCAGGCCTTTCACAATGAGCGTAAACAACACGACACCGAATGTGGTGATGATTAATGCTTCCCTGTCCGCGAATTCGCGTGGCAGGCTGAGAGCAAGCGCCATGCACAATGAGCCGCGCAGCGCTCCCCAGTACAAGAGATGTTGCCACTGCCAGGGAATGGGCGCATGAGGCCGGGAAACCAGCGGGCAGAGGCCGTAGACGACCGGGATGCGGGCAATGAGAATGGCCAAAATGCCGAAGCCAATCAATGGCGCATATTTGCTCAACAAATCAAATTTGACCTGCAGTCCGATGAGCAAGAAAACCAGGGAGTTGACCACGAATGCAGCATACTCCCAGAAGCTGTTTACCGACAGCCTTGTCGTGGCCGACATGCCCACACGGCTCCCGTAGTTGCCCATGACGATGCCTGCAGCGACAACGGCAATGACCGGTGAGACTTTCAACTGCTCGGCGATGAGGAAACTGCCATAAGCGAGGATGGTTGTGAGCGTTATCTCGAGAAGATGATCGTCGAAATAGCTCGTTACGCGGGACGCCGCCATGCCGAGGATCAATCCGACAACTGCTCCGCCTGCCACGACAACGAGGAAGGAGGCAATTGAGACGACGGGCGAAAACACTGACTGGGCCATGACAATGTTGAGAATGAGATTGAACAGCACTGCTCCGGTGCCGTCATTGAAGATGCTTTCGCCCTCAAGAATCATTGTCAGCCGCTTGTCCATGCCGATTTTGCGAAACAAGGCGAGCACCGAGATGGGGTCGGTCGCCGATATCAGGGCGCCGAAGAGAAAGGCCGTGCCTATCGTCATTCCGGTGCCGTAGTGCATAATTGCGCCCACAATGGCACAGGAGATTAGAACACCCAGAATGGCAAGAACGCTTATCGGCAGCCAGTTTTCTCTGAGAGTCTTGAGATGGATGTTCCAGGATGCTTCAAAGAGGAGAGCGGGCAGAAAAACAAGCAGAATCAAATGTGGTGTCATTTCCACTGTCGGCAGGAAGTGACAAACACCAATCACGAGCCCGACAATGACGAGCGCTATCGAATAGGGAATACGTACCCACTTGACGGCAATTGCGGTCGTCGATGCTAACAGAAGCAGCACCACCAAAAGATGTACCGGCATCTGTGGGGAAGATTCGTGCACGCCTCAAGCTCCATTGACCTCAACTGTCAAGATATCAATACCCGTGAGCTTTGCTGACTCAAACCGTTGCCGAGCACTAACGCAGTTGCTGGCGCACCAGTTTGGAGATAAGGGGAATTTCGGCGTATCTGCCGATAAGCGAAAAGATGAGACCGTACAGCATCAGCAAGGAGCCCAAATTGAGAAGCATTTGCATGCCGAAGGCTATGCTGCCGACAATTTGACCCGGATTGGATATTCCTGGAAACAGCCCCAGGATGCCCTCTGAAATATTGACAAATATGCCTATCGTCCAGCCCAACAGGAGGCCGATGATGCCGAGAATGATGGATTGCAAGAAGTGAAAGCGGAAAAACATCGCCTGGCTGTGCTTTCCCTGGAAAATTATGTAGATAATGCCAGCCAGTCCGACCGTCAGATAACACAGCGCAGATACGATGCGCACGATTGTGTCGGGGCTTGGTTTCTTATTCCAGCTGCTTGGTTTGATGACGGGCATAAGGGCAATTTTGGCGTCTGACTATGGTTCGGCTGTTTGACGTGCCGGTGTGCTTAATTGTAACTGGAATCAGCTCAGACGGCTCGCTGAAACCCAATCCCCACCCTGCCAGATTTGACCTGGGAAGCCGAAAGAGATAGTTTTGCCTGCATTCGTGGCACATCTAGTGTGATATGTCTTCAGCCGCTGAAAGCTATTCTCAACTGATTCGGCTCTTCTCGACACTTGATTTGGAGGAGCTGTCCGCTATTGTCGGCGAAATCTTCATAGAACGCACAGGCGCGGCGGCGGTCGGCGTCGTCCTCTGGGATAAGGATTTGGAAGCCTTGAGCGATCGCTTTTGGTCGGGTGAGGGCAAGAAGGAACTGGCGAAAATCGGTGAGCCTTTCAGTGAGGACTTCGAGCAAAGCGAAAAGTCCGTTTATGAAGTCGATTTGGATGAGCTGGGCGTCAATTTACCCGACAAGCTCCAACCGGTGGTATGTGTTCAATTGGTCAAGGATGATGAGCTGTGCGCCTGTGTGCTTTTGGGAGGGACGGATTTAGAGCTGGCGGAAATCGAGGAGGCAGTCAAGGACTTGCCGCTGGCGGTCGCCTTGAGCAACGCCTGGGAATTCTCGGAGACAAAGCGTGAGAATGAGCGCCTGCGCAGCAGCTACGAAGAAATCGAAGAAAAGACGAGCATTCTTGAAGAGCAGACCATGAAGCTCATACATGACGTCACTATTCGCGACGCCATCAAAATGAAGCAGGTGGAACGCGATAGGCTCGTTTTCTCCATATCCAATGTGGTCCGCAGTTCTGTGGACATCCAGAAAGTGCTTGCTACTACTGTTGATTTGATTGGGGCGACCTTTGCTGTAAGCCGCTGTTTGCTCTTGCGTTCGGTCGACACTGCCGACCAGCTTGATGTCTACGAATTTCACACGGAATTTGTGCCGCCGGCAAGTAAACTCTTCTTCTCCGATGCCGGTTTCCAGTTTACGCTGACAGCGCTCAGCAAGACCGTTCCGCAGGATCTCGGCGATCCGAACACCGACGATCAATCGACTTATGATCGGGATTTCTTGCGGCAGTTAGGCATCCGTTCCGGACTGATCGTTCCCCTCATCATTCGCGAGCGTGTTCTCGGCGTGCTGTTTCTGCAAGATTGTCTGGAGCCGCGCGATTGGAGCATTGACGACATCTCTCTCATCGGCTCGCTGGCGGACAATGTCTCGATCGGCATTGAAAATGCCGAGCTCCATCAGGAGATCGCGCGCCAGGCGGTCACTGATAGCCTCACAGGCGTGGCCAACAGAAGAAGTTTCAACGAATCGTTCAGCCGCGAGTTCGAACGCGCCAGGCGTTATAGCGAGCCTCTGTCGCTTATCGTAATCGATCTTGATTACCTCAAGAAGATAAACGACACCTATGGCCACAAAGCGGGCGACGAGGCGATTAAGGCAATCGGCAAAATGCTCAAGCAGTCATCACGGGCGAGTGACGTGGCGGCACGTTATGGCGGCGAAGAGTTTTGCCTGCTTCTGCCCAATACTGAGCTGGATATGGCAGAACAGCTTGCTGAAAGGCTGCGGCGGAAAATCAATGAAGTTCATGTTGAGGGTCCCGGCAATATCTCAGCCAGCATGGGCGTGGCCAGCTACCCATTACATGCGGATGATCCGGAAAGCTTGTTCATGCGAGCGGATGAAGCACTGTACGACGCCAAACAGCGCGGTCGCAATCAGGTCTGCACTGCTGCTTCTGAAGGCGGCAAGATAGAGGTGTTCGCCAGCCCGCAGGATTGCGCCAAGGATTTGACAGTTCTGCCATGCAACGAGGCCGAGGAGAATGGCAAGAGCAAAGGCAATACGGAAAAACTGGGCGGCCGCCGTTCTTCGGTTTCCGGAACCTGATTGCCTGCCCGGAACGCTTCCTTAAAAGGGCGCCTTGCCGCAACGCATTCTGCGGCGGGACTTCCTGGAGCGCGATTTTGCGTTGCCAGAACAATCCCAGCTTCTCAAGCACCGGCTGAGCGGGAACACAAACCCCGAGGTGGGTCCTGATGAAGATCGCCTGAGTTTGCCCATTCCAAGAGTCTTTCCAGGCTGCGCCCACAAGCCCTTTCCAAAGGAGCTTGCCGCCCATTTCGGGGTTGGAAGGAAGGGATCAGGGATTACCCCTTTGGATCTGGTGGCAATAAACGCTATAACGATTTTATTCAAAGCAACATTTCTCCTCGTAATGTGGCATGAATGTGGAACAAGATTTATAAGAATGAAGAGGGCGCCGGCGTCTTTTATTGCCAGGGAGAGACCAAAACATGGGATTAATAGATGATTTTGTTCAGGGAATCAGCAAAGAAGTCAGCAAGGTTCAAAACCGCGGACAGGAGATGATGCAGTCGTTCAACCTGCAAAATCAAATTCGTGATTTGGAACGGAAAAAAACAGCAAAGCTCCTGGAAATCGGTCGCCTAGTCTGCGACAAATACACACGCAACACAGATGTGTCGGAAGACGTTCTGAAAGATAAAGCCAACGAAGTCTCAGGCTACGAGAATGAGATTACGATTTTGCAGACAGAACTCGACAGCCTGAAAACCGTGAGCGATCCGGAAGCGCCGACCTCCAAGAAATCGGAAACCAAAGCCGGATTCCACCCCACGCCGGGTTTCGAATGCCCTAACTGCCACGCTCCGGCGGCGAAAGACAAGACCTTCTGTCCATCTTGCGGCTCCAAGCTGAAAAAGGAAGATGATGTCGTTGATGTTGAGCCGGAGTCGACAGACGGCGACGACAAAAACGGAAGCTAACTTACGTTCGCAGGCAGGCTGTCCATATCTGGCGCCCCCTTTGGGATGCTTGACGTCCTGTTGTGTCTACCTGGAACCGTTCATAAATCGAACCGATATCGGTTCAGTTTTTTGTTAAGGAAGGGGCGGAAAAATCGAACCGATATCGGTTCAGTTTTTTGTTGGGAAGGGGCGGAAAAATCGAACCGATATCAGTTCAGTTTTTTGTTAAGGAAGGGCGGAAAAATCGAACCGATATCGGTTCAGTTTTTGAGGCGGGCATGGCCAGGGTGTCAATATTCGGGAGACCAAGGGGCACCCCGGCGACCCTCATCGGGCTGCCAAATCTGCTGGTGTTTCTATTATGCAGAAGCTCAGATTCTGGCGTTTTTGCCGCAGTCCGGGCAGAAGAAGAAAGATGGGCTGATTTTGCTGCCGCAATGAGGGCAGTCTCTTAAACCCAGACCAGGCTCTTCGGTTGGATAGCGCCCGGCTAAGATTTCTTTGTACTGCTTGCTCTCCGACCAAATCTTGATTTCTTTGGCGCGATAGACAGGCACGGGATGAGTGAGCCAGAGTTCGCGCAAGAATTTGTAGATTTTATTCAGCGTGCTGTAATCCATTTCCTCATAGCTATCTGCTTGACGCAGAAACTCATGCGGATCGATCTGATCGTAAACAGCTTTCGAGCCGCATGCCAGCTTCATGTTGATGTGCAAGCATGTATCGACGTTCTGCGTGACCAACAGCTCTGCGCGATCAGCTGTCAATTCGGACTTTCGAGACCAGTCATAGAGTGCCAATACAAGACCCATTGCCGGCACGCCGCCGAGTCCAAAAAATTTCTGTGCAATTTCGAAGAGGAAGTATGCGATGCTGCGGTAGAGCACGTGCCCTGCCTTCACGTGACCAAGCTCGTGACCTAAAACGCCCATCAGCTCTTCCTCGGTAAGAAGATCAACCAGCCCTGATTGAATGACTATAAATGGACGCTCGGCACCAAATGTGAAGGCATTGACGTAAGGGTTGGAAGCGAGGAAAAGATCTGGTTCGTGAACATCTAAGATGTCACAAGCCTCGCGGAAAAGCTTGTAGATTTTCGGGCATTGCTTGGGCGTGACATGAACTGAGCTGCCAAGAAATTGCACTCGGAATATTCTTTCCAGACCGAGCTCGAAGAATTTTCTGAAGACGGTGTCGAGAACGGGCACTTTCTTCAAGGCCTCAAGAGCCGCTCTGTCGGCGGGGTGCTCAAAGGCCGCAGACGTCATGCGGGGAAACCTTTTTCTGGTTGTTGGTTGAACAGTGCTCATTTCGCCTCCAGTACTTGACCCAGATTAATCCGGCTAGTGTTTCAAGGTTATGTCGTCAATCTTCTTTCTACCCCAATTGAATGCTGTCTTGCTGCGGCCAAGATAAATACATGATGAAAATCACAAACTTCAGTGCTAACCCTGACATCCAATCAGGAAAGGAGGCAAGTTCAATCGAGGCAAATTGCCGTTTCAATCACATCGAGGCAAATTGCTGTTTCAGTCACGTCGAGGCAAATCGCTGTTTCAAGCGCTCGATGCCAATTGCTGTTTCATATGCCTGGGGCTTGATGCCGGCTTTTTACTTTATTTCAGGCTCAATGCCGACTCTTCGCATTCCACTTCTTGCAGCACTGGCGCTGCTGCGAGGGTAATTTTGTTGTCAGCGGCAACCGATTCACCGTCAGCAAAGACTCCTTCCCATCTTGCTATTACGCAGGAAGCCAGGCAGTTCCCCAGCACATTCACCGATGTGCGAGCCATGTCCATTACCGTATCGGCGCCGAGAATCAGCGCCACACCGGCAAGCGGCAGATTGAAACTGGCGAGCGTTCCGGCAAGTATCACCAGTGACGCTCTGGGCACAGCTGCCACGCCTTTGCTCGTCAGCATCAAGGTCAGCATCATAAGCACTTGCTGCTCGATTGTCAGGTGCACGCCTGCAGCTTGAGCCACAAAGACGGCAGCCAATGAGAGGTAAAGCGTTGTGCCGTCCAGATTGAAGGTATAACCAAGAGGCAGCACGAAACTGACGATTCTGCGCGGAACGCCAATTCTTTCCATATTCTCCATTGCTTTCGGCAGAGCTGCTTCGCTGCTTGTCGTGGAGAAGGCAATAATGAATGGCTCTTTGACTGCCGTGAAGAATTTTTTCAAGGGTACGCGTGCAATGTAGGCGATGGGTCCGAGAACGCAGAGAACGAATACTAAAAGAGCCAGATATAGCGTGCCGATCAGCTTGCCCAGCGAGGCAAGAACAGAAAGCCCGTGGTGACCCACAGTGGAGGCCATGGCGCAGGCAACCCCAATTGGCGCGAACTTCATCACGTAGCTTGTGTACTTGAACATGACGTCGGCAAGCGCCTGGCAGAAGTTGAGGATTGCCTCCGACTTCGTCGCCGAGACAGCAAGCGCGAAAAGAATGGAGAAGACGACAATCTGCAAGACGTCGCCGCGAGCCATTGCGTCAAAAATGCTTGTGGGGAAGACGTGGGTGATGAGATCGCCTGCTGACGGCTGCTTGCTTGCCAGGTCAGTGGCAGGGGATTGGGCTTGCGAGGCGGACAGATTCATGCCTGCGCCCGGCTGGAACACATTGACGAGCAAAAGGCCGATAAGAAGGGCAAACGTTGTTACCAGCTCGAAGTAAAGCAGGGATTTGACACTGAGCCTGCCGAGCGAATGCGCGCTGCCTGTGCCGGCAATGCCGACAACGAGCGTGGCGAAGACGAGGGGAGCGATGATGGTTTTGATCAGGCGCAGGAAGATTTCAGCGCCGGGGTGAAGCATGATGCCGACGTTCGGGGCAAGAGCCCCCACAGCTACGCCGGCGATGAGGCCGAGGAAGATCAAAACAGTAAGGCTGGGCATTTTCATGTTTGTACGCTCAACTCAGTGACAGAATTTCTAACCCTCTTCCAACGACGATCGCCACGCGATCGCGGATGGCTATTGCTGACGCGGATTCCACAACCGGTCTGGATGTGATTACTCTTGGCGCGGAGGGTGTTTTGAAATCGACAATGGCAAGCAAGTCTCTGCCGTCGCTCGATTTGCCCACCGTGACTGCGCGCGTGCCCTGCGCTGCCACTGCCACGCCGTCATGCGGCAAATCAACGGAGCCGTTGACACGCAGATCTTTTTGATCTTTGGCAAGAACAAGGAAAAAGCCCTTGCCTTGCTGGTCTACAAAAGTGGCGAGGATATTGTCATCACACAGCACGAGGTCGCGGACAGCCAGATTCTCAAAATGGCGCGTGCCCAATTGCTCGTTGGAATCGGTTGTTCCGTAAAGGTAAATATCATTCAGCGAGGCGGCAAGCAGATAACCGCCTTGGGCATAGGCTCTAGTGATTCCCTTGGGCAAATCGAATGACTTTTCGATGACCAGGCTGTTCGAATAAACTTTGATCCGGTGGCAGACCGTCTTCTTCTCCTGCTCCTGGAGAACGAAAGCTTTTTGTGTGACCGTGTCATAACACAACTGATTGCCGGCTGCCTTGAGCAGCGCGGCTGTTTCCGAGAGCTTGTCCATTTTCCGCAAGGCCAGCCCCTCTTTGCTCAGGCAGAGCACGAAACTGCCGGCACCGGTGATCGCTTTTACGGCGGTCGGCAATTCTTGAGTGGCGATCAGATTCGGCTTGTGCAGATCGGTGATGTCGTACAGCTTCAAGTCGGAGCTCCCGAGAACAACCAGGTTGCCCCAGCTCGCCACCGACGATGCGGGCAAGCGCGGAATGGAGTAAGAGTAACCGGGAGTCCATCCTTCGCGGGTAAAGTTGAGCATTTGCACGCCCGCCCATCCGGAGGCCACGTAAGCGCTGCGATTGCCGAGCACGACATTGGCTCGCAAACCGTAACTTCCCTTGGGCTGAGGAAGACTGACTTCCGCTTCCCGCGTCAGTGTTCCGGCTCTGTCTACGAGAAGGGAGATTACGCCCCGTCCTTGCTTGGAATCTCCCACCACCATGAAGCGGTCCTTTTGCGCGGCGGCACCGAGCACGGTAGTGAGCGGATCGAGCGTAATGTGTGATACTGCATGTGGTAGCGGCTCAAGGATGACGTAGCGTGCCTCTGACAACGATGACAGGCGCCCGTCGCCGCCGGCCGGCCGCCCGGCAACAAGGAGGGCGGCGTGAAAGCGAGCCAGCTGGCGAAACTCCCCGTCGAGCTTTATCGTCTGCTTTGTCTGGGGCGAGCGCGGAAATGCCATATTGACGTAATCAATCTGCGATACCGGCGTGTTTTGCGAATTTTGCAAGACAACGAGATTGCGGTCTTGCAGATCGAGAGCAGTTACCGGCATGGGCACCGAAAAGTTGGCCAGCTGTTGCGGATCGAACGCCCTTCCTTTGCCGGCCTGATAGACGGTAATCAAATTCTCACCGCTGGTCGAGATGCCCGCCACGCAAACAGTGTCCAGGGAGGCCGCAATGGCTGACGTTTCTGTGTACTGGCTGAGGGGCAGTCTCGATACTACAGATGGTGTGTCGAGCGGTGAGAGGCTGATTGTCAAAAGCGTCAGTTGAGGATCTTGCGGATCGTTTGTTTGCGCAGCAAGAGCAAATGCTCTATTGCCGGCGACGGCAAAGCCAACCACCTTTCTTCCCAGCCCGCTCAATTCTCCAATAACACGCACCGGTGTTTTCGGGTTGCCGGGGCGGCGCAGGTCAACGATGGCCAGGTGCCCAAATTCATCGGAAATGCACAAATAACCGGCGCTCAGACCTACATGGTCCGGAATGATGGCGGGCGGCCAATGCTCGCGCGACAGGGTCTGGGGCCCGCCCTGAGGCGCCGCTGATGGCCGTCCGCGCTTGGCAAATGCGCTCGCCGCGTTTGTCAGTTCTAACCAACCTGAAAGCCCAAAAATTGAGCCCAAGAGGAAGGACCTTCGAGAAAGCATGGCAAAAGATCTCGTGCTATGGGAATTCTTTTCTATTAACGGAAGAATTCTCGCACAACCATGAGGATCCCTTGAAGCACAAAAATGGCGACCATGGGCGAGAGATCAATATTGGCGATCGGCGGAATGAAGCGTCTAAAGGGCGCAATGATGGGTTGGACGATTTGATCGACGGCCTTAAAAGGTTGTTCATGCCAGCGAATATTTGGAAACCAGCTGAGCAGACACCAGATGATGATAAGCAGATTCAGGAGTTGAACGACTCCGACGATTACTTGTCCGATGGCGTACACGTCTTTAACCTTCTGAACAGTATTTTGTTGACCTTGCGACCAATTTTGTTTTCTGGCTTGCACCAGTCGGGAATGCTCAATTTCTTGCTTCTTTGCTTAATTCCTTTTTTTAGCGAGCTGCTCAAAAGCAGTTAAGCTGTGAAATTGCTGGACATTCCTTACTGCCTGATTGTAGCATCTAATCTCCTTTTAACCTCGGGTTGTTGAGTCTCTTTTGATGTTCATCGTTGATCGTGGCTAATTACTTGACTGAGGAGCAGCGGGTCATTCAGGCCATTGCCGAATGGGTTGGCGGCGGGCTAATCGGCGATGATTGCGCCCTTGTGTCCGGACAGACCTTGCTCACGAGCGATTCGCTCGTCGAAGGCACGCATTTTCTGCGCCCTTTGATGAGCCTTGACGACATCGGCTGGAAAGCGGCTGCGGTGAACTTGAGTGACGTTGCTGCCATGGCCGGGCGGCCGCGGTATTTGCTCGTGGCAGCCACGGTTCCCCATGACTTTGGGCTTGCCGATTTCCGCCAGCTCTTTGCCGGCATTGGTGATTGCGCTCGCGCATATCGCACGAGAGTAGCAGGCGGAGACGTCACGCACGGGCCATGTTTGATGCTTACACTGACCGTAGTCGGCGAAGTGCACGAAGAGGGGTGCCTCAAGCGCAGCGGAGCTCGTTCTGGCGATGTCGTCGTTGTTACTGGAGATTTTGGTGCGAGCAGGGCCGGGCTTTGGCTGTTGCAAGCGAGGCAGCCGGGGGGAGAGAGCAAATTGCCGCCTGATGTCAAAGCAACAAGCGCAGCCCGCCTTTCCGTCCCTCAGGCGCTCAATTTTTGTATCGAGCGGCATGTAAAACCTAAGCCGAAGCTGGAAGAGTCATGGCAGCTCGTCGGGCGAACACGCGGAGCCGGCGCGCTCATGGACGCCAGTGACGGTCTTGCCGACGCCATCGTGCAGATAGGCCGGGCAAGCAATGTGGGCATGGAGATTGACACGGACCGCATTCCCATTCATGAGGCAACCAGGAAAGTGGCTGCCGAGGCGGGCGTCGATCCTCTCCACTGGGCTCTATATGGTGGAGAAGACTATGAGCTTGTTGCTTGCCTTGCGCAGGATATTTGGAAACAATGGCAGGAGAGCTCGGCAGGGCAAGCTCTTCCCTTCAAAGAAATTGGACGAGTTACCGAAGAGGGTGATTTCAAGCTGATGAAAGATGGAAAAGCCGGCCCTGAGCTTGACTTGTCCCAATCATTTCAACATCTTAAGACGAGCCAGTGAAGCACTGCTTCCTCGTGCACTGCTCGGACTTTGGGCGGCAAAAAGCACAGTCTTTTTGCTCTCCGAAGATGGTTGCAATGAAGCAGTCTTGAGCGAGCTTTTGTAAGCTATTGAGGTGGATTGAGGAAAAGCCGTGTTGAAAGAGCAAGAAACAGCAGCTACTTTAGACGGGAAACTGGTGGCAAAAATCACCCGTGACAATCTCGCTCAGCGAATTAAAGAACATGTCGACCACGGTCGCCGCCCGCCAGGTTTAGCCGTCATTCTTGTCGGCGATGATCCGGCAAGCGAGATTTACGTGCGCAATAAAGTCTCTGCCTGCCGGCAAGTCGGCGTGGAGAGTTTTTTCAATAAGTTCGGCGCCGCTGCCAAGGAAGCTCAGATTCTCGAATGCATCGATAAATTGAACGCTGACCCCAACGTGGACGGGATTCTCGTGCAATTGCCCCTGCCCGGGGGACTGGAGGCGGATCGAATTCTGGCTCGGCTTCTGCCGGAAAAGGATGCCGATGGCTTGCATCCATATAATCTGGGCCTGCTCATGTCCGGCAAGCCGGGACTGCGCCCCTGCACGCCATTGGGCATCATGACCGTGCTCGATTACTACGCGATAAGTGTGAGCGGCAAGCGCGCAGTGGTGATTGGTCGCTCCAATTTGGTAGGCAAACCGATTGCCGCGCTTTTGATGCAAGCGGATGCCACGGTGACCGTCTGCCACAGCAAGACGGCAGATCTGCCTGCGTACGTGAAAACGGCTGAGATACTCGTTGTAGCTATGGGCAAACGCGAATTCGTGGAAGGCTCCTGGATAAAGCCAGGTGCCTGTGTGATTGATGTGGGCATTCATTATGTCAGCGACACGACCAATCCGGAGGCGAAGCCGCGCATAGTCGGTGACGTCCGCTATGAAGAAGCGAAGCACGTAGCCGGCTTCATCACGCCTGTGCCCGGCGGGGTCGGCCCGATGACTGTCGCCATGCTCCTTTCCAATACGTTTCAATCCTATGAGAAACGGCTGAGTTTGCGATGAGCGAAAAGCCCGGCTGCCTGCCTTTATGGTCGAGAATTATTATCGGGCTTGTCATCGCTGCCTTCAGCGGCACGATGATTTTTGCCAGCAAATGCGTCTTCGACATTAAGGAATTGGCGCGCCTGGCTGTGGATCCGGCATACATCGCAATGTGCGCAGGCAAAATCGCTGACTTTCCAGAGCCGCTGCCTGAGGGTTATTCATACAAGGTGGGATTGGATTTGCAGCCCTTTCAGATCTCCATCGTCACTCTTGAGCATGCCGCCGACCAGCAGCAGATGGTTTTTTTCAGCGTCCGCGATCAAACGCCTGACGTTGATGCCAAGAGCCTTCTTTCTCGGGCTTACGATTATGGAATTAATACACCCACCGCTTCAGCGCATTTCACGGACTTGAAAATGAAGGGAGAAATAACTGTTGCCGGCGAAACAGCGCCATACATGAGCGGTCAGCTTACCGATCGTGAGGGTCGTAAATACGAGGGCTTGATTGCCTGCATCCGTCCGAAAGGACAAAAAAAAACGATACTCATCTATGCGCTTGAGCCCCCGGGCAAACCGCTCAACACTGACATTTGCTTTGATTTGCTGAAGAAGATTAAGAAGATCTGAGGGACTGAGAAATTGAATCTATTCGCTTTCAAAATGTGTAGTCAGGAACAATACTTTGCGTCGATGCCCCTATAATGCAGATGATGTTGACTGGGCAGTGACGATTTTTTCTAGGAGTTTTAAATGGCAGAAACCGCGCATCGCGATCCCGCCAAAGGCTGGATAATCTTCTTTTTCATCTGTTTTGCCATCGTGGTGTTTGCTATCGGCGCTATTCAGCTTATCCCCGGTGTCTACGATGCCAATCCGCCTGAGCCCACCGTAACGAAGGGAGGCGGTCACTAAAATCTCTGCTTCCACAAACACGCAGCGCTTCCACTTCTTGAAAGCGATCAGTCTTTTTATTGTCTAGCGTCCTTTCCTTACTGCACGATAGATGCGGAATTTGGCGTTTTCCTTCTTGTGGAAGAACAGCTCGCTTGAATCTTGCGTGAGTGTCGGGGCCTCAACGAAGCCCTGGATGGAAGCGATGATTTTTGGCTCAGCAAAAGGCTCTTCCTTTGTTTTTCGTTGTGCCACCATGATTCGCAAGGATGATCCCTGCGACTGGCCTGCCACCATCAATTCACCGGCCCTGGTGAAGAACAATTCCCGCTCATTCGTGCTGATGCAAGGAGCATATTCAAGAGCGGGAGTGTTGATCGCCGCCAAAACGGAATCAGACTGAGGAGAGATCACAAACTGGCCTTTGCTCTCGTTTGCCAACAACAAATCGGACCGTCTCGGCGCAGGAGCATCAATTGCAAATTGCGCTCGCGAAATGTACAGGGTCTTTCCGTCGTGGCTGACCCCGCAATCCATGTTGATCCAGCCAGGCTGGCGGGGAGTGATGTCGCCTGACACTGCGGTGACGCCGGAGACCGACTGATTGATAAGCCTGCCGACGTACAGGGATTTGCCGTCTTTGTCGTAGCTTCGTGTCGACGTGAAGTAGAAGCGCCCGACCGCGTCAATTGTCGGTGCCATATCTTTTGCCTGCGATATTGTGCCGGAAACAAGGCCCAGATATCTGTATGTTGTTCTGCCCGTTCGCCGCGCCATATGAATGTGCGTTTGCTCTAACGGATCATTGCTGTTGTTGAAGAAGAGATAATTGCCATCACCACTGACGAACGGTTCCATGCAATCGCCGTCGTAACCGTCAATCTTCACTGCTGCGGGCGGTCCATACAAATCGATGAACGACTCCCTGTTTTGATAGGCAGGTAAACTATATTTTGCGGGGCGGGAGGGTACCGCGCTTGTGCCCAGGCTCCTCAAAGCCGCGTCGACAAGGGCCTCACCCTCTTCTGCTTTCTGCTCATCGAAAGCAGCTTTGGCGCGCTTAAGCAAATTCAGCCCCTCGTCCGCATTCTTGCCGTTCCTCACAAGCTCGTTAATGCCCATTTTTACCCGCGCGACTTTTTCATCGATGCGGTGCTTTCTGGCGACGAGAGAACAAATGGGCAGTGCAGCGAGAATGGCGATGATGGCGCCTGTAAATCCAAGAAACAAGCTTGTTTTTCTTTTCATGCTCAGGCATTTCAGCTCATGCATTCGAGCTTCGGAGATCGGCACATTCTCATGCGCGTTCAATTATCTGAGAATGAATGAGACCTAGCAAGAAACTGCGTGAAAAAATGTGGACGCCGCGCCTTTGACTTTGCATAAGCCGGCCGCTTGGCGCTAGACTCTCGATATGCCTAATGCCGAGATATTGTCGATTGGAACCGAGCTTTTGCTGGGAGACGTTCTTGACACGAATTCCCAATTTCTCTCTCAGCAATTAGCTCATCTTGGCATCGATTGCTTCTGGCGCACAACGGTGGGCGACAATAAGGGGCGGATTAAAGAGGCCCTCAAAATAGCGCTCGACCGCTCGGACATCGTCATCACAACGGGCGGTCTGGGACCGACAGCCGATGATCTTACGACCGAATGCATTGCCGAGCTCCTGGGTGCTCCACTGGAGCTCGATGAGGATGTTTTGGCAAGAATCAGGGAATACTTCAGGCAGCGCGGCATTACGATGCCGGACAGCAATACAAAGCAAGCCATGCGGCCCCGTGGTGCCGAGCTCGTGCCGAATCGGACCGGCACTGCGCCGGGCATTTTCTTTGCCGTCGGCAAAGAAAGTCTTGAATACGCCGACATCGCCTCACCCGAAAACAGTCGCGTGATTGTTACTTTTCCTGGCGTGCCTTCCGAGCTGAAAGCGATGTGGAAAGAGATTGCCGGCGAAAAGCTGCGGGAGCGCTTTGTGCCTTCCGCAATTTGGTCATGCGAGTTAAAGCATGTTGGCATCGGAGAATCTGCGCTGGCCGAGATGTACGAAGACCTGCTTTCATTGCCCAATCCCACCGTGGCGCCATATGCGGGCACCGGTGAATGCCGTTTGCGTGTCGCGGCCAAGGCCGAGACGCTCGAGCAAGCAAGGCAGTTGGCGATGCCGGTAGTAGAGAAAATCAAGGAGCGCAGCGGCATCAAATGCTATGGAACGGATGACGACACCCTCGAGGTGGTTGTGGGGCGCCTGCTCAAGGAGCGCAATATGACGCTTGCCGTGGCCGAGTCATGCACCGGCGGTCTGGTAAGCAAACGGCTGACTGATATATCGGGCAGCTCGAAATACATCAGCCTCAACGTGGTTGCTTATTCCAACGATGCCAAAGAGAGGGCGCTCGCTGTCCCGGGGGAGATTATCGAGAAATATGGTGCGGTGAGCCCTCAGTGCGCGGAGGCTATGGCTTGGGGCATAAGGAGAGCGGCGGGCGCCGATATTGGACTAAGCGTCACCGGGATTGCCGGACCGGAGGGTGGAACTCCTGAAAAACCTGTTGGGTTGGTCTATCTCGGATTATCAGCCGAAGGATTCTATGCCGGCAAGCAACTCAACTATTTCAATCAATTGGAGCGCAGAGAAATCCGCTTTCGCACCTCGAGCGAAGCACTGAATATGGTGCGCATTTTCCTCTTGGAGCCGGCATGGTTGGCAAGCTGATGCGGCCTGAACGCATGAATATTAATACGTGCTAATAAATCTGCGGGAGGCAGGGCCTCTGGCAGTTTCCTGACCAGCTTAAGATTTAAAACAGCGGGCATATATGATTCCGGGGACACCTGGATGCAACAGGCGGGGTCGGCTAAACGCAGATACTATGGCAGGCAAAGACGAATACGAGTGGGTCATAAAGGACAACGTTTTCCACCGGCGCGTTTCGGATGTTCGCAACAAAGTCCAGTGGGATTTTGAGCAAACAGGAAAAGCGATGGAGCTGCTTGCTCAAGGTGCCGGTTATGCCGGCGGACAGGAGGCGCACCAGGTTGCGCTTACTGAAGAAGAAATCGAGGCCATGGCGTTTTTCGATCCCCAGACGCCCGTTCTCAAATTTCAGTACATGCTGAGGATGCTGCGCCGCGAGCTGAAGCGCGCTCACCGCTACCAGCGCCCTATTTCCATTCTCATTGTGGCCATCGACTCCTTTGAAGGCATCTCCAAGCGCTACGGCGCCCTCGCTCAAGAGCAAGTGCTCCAGAGCGTCGGCAATACGCTTAACAGGCTGGTGCGCAGTGACGTCGACCTGGTCGGCCGATATGTGAATGAGCGTTTCATTTTGATACTGCCTGAGACACCCGGTAAAGGTGCCACGGTTCTCGCCGAGCGCATTCGCAAAACAATCGAGACCAATATCATCGAGTATCAGTGGCACCAGATTGCGTCCACTGTAAGCATCGGCATCTCACACCGCCCGGGTCATGCAGGAGAGGCGGAGGAGCTTATCGTTCAGGCTGATATGGCCTGTGAGTCCGTCGAGCGCCGCGGCGGCAATGGCACTGCACTGGCGCCCATGACCGCGATCAGCGCTGATTAGCATCGCCTCTCAGATTGCATTCTCAAACAATGAGCATGGCATCGCCGTAGCTGAAGAATCTGTATCGTTGAGCGATGGCTTCTTTATACGCAGCCATAATCAGGTCTCTTCCGGCGAAAGCGCAGACAAGCACAAGCAAAGATGATTTGCTCAAATGAAAATTTGTCACCAGGCAATCGACAATTTTGAAGCTGTGCCCGGGCTTGACGTAAAGACTTGTGGTGGCATCCTCCTCGCTGGCAACGATGCCCGACGCACCGGATGTTTCAAGCGCTCTCAAGGTGGTCGTACCGACGGCAAAGACTCTTTTGCCTTCCTGTTTCGCCCGATTTACGGCATCAGCCGCGGCTTGACCTATTGAATAGCGCTCCGGCTCGATGGTGTGATCTTCGATGGTAGTGGCAATCGGTTTAAAGGTGCCGGGACCGACGTGCAGCGTGACGAAATGCAAATGCACGCCTTTGTCTTCAATTCGACTCAATAATGACTTGGAGAAATGAAGCCCGGCGGTGGGTGCCGCCACCGCTCCAGGCTCCGTTGCAAATACAGTCTGATAACGATCGAGATCGGTTGGCCTGTGCTCCTCATCGCTCTTGAAAGACGATTCTTCTCCCTCTTTCTCCAGAGTCTTTGCGTGCTCTCTTAAAATGTAAGGCGGCAAGGGAGCAAACCCCACCTCACTCAATAAAGAGAACACTCGCTCTCCCGGACCGAGATCGACGAGAACGCGCTTGAAGCCGTCGGTGGCAACAATCATCTCCACCACCTCGATCTTGTGCTCCTTGCCATTTCCTGATTGAACGACAAGTACTTCGCCTGCCTTAAGGCGCTTAATGGGAGTGACCATCGCTTCCCAGAGGCCACTTCTTTTAGTCTCGGGCTTGATGAGCAGAAATTTCACGACCCCGCCGCTGAGGCGCCTTGCATAAAGACGAGCGGGAATTACCCGCGTATTGTTGGCGACCAGCACATCACCTGGCTCAAAGAAGTCCACGATATCGCCGAAGCTCATGTGGTGGCGACTGCGGGTCGTTCGCTCGATGACAAGAAGACGCGATTGATCCCTTTTTTCGCAAGGATGCTGAGCTATCAATTCCGGAGGCAAATCATAAGCGAAGTCCTCCAGGCTCAGATTTTGACATTCGGCTTGTTGGGTGGTTTTGTCTGAGCTCATCTTTAGTTAGAAGGGAATGACAACAGGACTTGCCGCTACAATCTCTTGTTTTGACGTTATCATTCATGCCATGACACTGAAGGAATTCATCATCAATGCGGCTCAGTCCGTGGGCTTTCAGCGCACCGTCATCGCTTCGCTTGCGTCCATGGAGGAAGAGCGTGCCCAGTACGAACGCTGGCTGGCGCTGGGATATGCCGCTGGTATGGAGTATCTCAAGCGCAACCCATATTTTAGAACATCCCCAGAGCTCCTTCATCCCTCCGGTCGCTCTGCCATCGTCGTGTCCGTTAGCTATTACACTGATGTTCCTCAATGCCCCGGCAGCTATTACGGGCGGGTGGCTCGCTATGCGGTTGGGCTGGACTACCATGCGGTTTTGAGGGCAAAACTGCGTGAGCTCAAAAACATCATCGAGAAGGAAGCCGGGCGGTCGATTTTAGCCAAAGCCTTTACGGACGACGTGGCACTTTTCGAGCAAGGACTGGCAGCGCGGCACGGATTAGGCTTCGCCGGACGCAACACATTGATAATCGGTCCCAAGCTCATGGGCTCCTACAATTTCGTCGGCGAATTAGTAACAGATCTTCAGCTCGAGCCTGACGAATCGTACGCGGGGACTTGTGGGCAGTGCTTTCGCTGCGGCGCCGGCTGCCCGACGGCTGCCATCAAATATGGTGAGGGGCTGGATGCCAATTTGTGCATCTCATATCTGACGATCGAGAACAAGAACGGCATTCCTGTCGCACTGCGAAAGCAGCTTGGCTCCTGGGTTTTTGGTTGCGATGTCTGTCAGGAAGTATGCCCTTACAATCAAAAGCCGCCGCCAACACCATGGGCGGAATTTCATCCTCGGAAAGGCGCCGGTCATTATCTCGATCTGCTTTCCGTGCTGGCAATCTCATCGGAAGAAGAATTCAGAAGCAAATTCGGGCACACGCCTTTGCGGCGGCCTAAGCGCCGCGGGCTGCTGCGCAATGCGCTCGTTGTCCTGGGCAATCGCCTGGCCGGGGACGGCCAGGCAAACGGCCGATTGCACACCCATTCGCCATCGCCCGATCCTGATTTCGTGGTTCGCAAGCTGGCAGATTTTGCTGCCTGTGAAAACGATCCGATGCTGAGAGAGCATGCTTACTGGGCGATTTTTCAAGGGGGCGGAATGGAGAGCAAGAAATCGCTCGGGCAATTGTTGCGGCGTGAACCTGATGAGCAGGTGCGCGCATGCTTAAGCACATACGCTTGAGTATGTTCGGGTCTTGAAGCTTGAGAAACGGACGAAGGTGTGATTCACCGCCGCCTCTCCTCACAAATCTCTCAGCTTTGTAGAGCAATATGTGAGCACGGAGGTGAAGGGCATGACGGCATTAAAGGCAACAACAATGAAGAAAAGCAGGTTTCGCTTGAAAGGACGCCAAAAGGCGGCGCTGAAAGAAGTAAACGTTGTGGAAAACTCCAGCCCGGCAAAGATGGCAAGGGTAGAGGGTGCTCAATGGGTCAACGAAAAACAGCTGCAATACTACATTCATGCGAAAGGCGACCCCATTTAGGCTCGCTCTACAGCTTCGCCACGCATCGCAAATTGGTGAAATCCTGCTCCATCCAGCGGACGGTTTTGGCCATGCCGTCGAATTCGAAACCGTGTTTGTTGTAAAAGTAGATGGCCCGCGAGTTGAAATCAGACACCCACAGATGCACCCGTCTCCAGTTTTTCGAGGCAAGAAAGGCTTTGCAATGCTCCATCAGGATGCTTCCATAACCGGCACCCAGGTAGTCGGGCAGGAAGTAGAGCTGATGGATGTAGGCAATCTTTTCGCCTTCTTCCTCAGTCTCTTGCAAGTCGGCAAAACCGATTGGCATTTTGTTCTTGCAAAGGATGAAAACGGTGTGCTCGTCGCTCTCAGCACCAAAAATCTTCTGCCAACCCGCCGATCGTTCTTCGCGGATTCTGCCGCTCAGCTCATCGGCGCTAAGAATGGTCGAGCATAAGTCACGCAAGCTATTGATGTTTATGTCCAGGAGCGTGTTGAGGTCCTCTTTTGTTGCCTGCCTGATAGTGATGGTGGCTGAGTCGTCCATTTTTCGCTCTACATGCCTGCCGTTAATCCGCCGTCGATGGGGATGACGGCACCATTTATGTATCGCGCGTTGGCAGAGCATAAAAAAACGACAACGGAAGCAACCTCTTCCGGCAGGCCGACCCGCTTCATAGGAATATTGTCTTCGACGAATGCGGCCAGGGTTGCTTCCCCGCTTTTCCCCTTTCTTGCCCCTACCTCCGCATTGAATCGCTCGCAGAGCGGGGTCTTTATGCAGCCGGGACAAATGCAATTGCAGCGAATGCCGTAGGCGGCATAATCGAGAGCAATCGATCGCGTCAAATGGATCAACGCCGCTTTGGAGGTGCTGTAGGCCGCATTGAGCTTGATTCCGCGCAGCCCGGCGTCGGAGGCGTTATTGATAATGACGCCGATGCCTCTTTCCTTCATGTGCAGGAGGGCGTGTTTTGATACCAAAAACGGTGCTTTCAAATTGACGTTCATCACCTCGTCCCACTTGCTCTCATCCGTCTCGAGGAGAGGCGCGATATATTCGCAGCCGGCATTGTTGAAGACAAAGTGCAGGCCGCCCAATGCGGACACCGTCGCCTGTATGCTTTCTGCCACCAGATGCGGTGAGGCGATATTGCCTTCGAAAACCAGGCATTTGCCGCCCTCTGCTTCTATCGCCAGGCGAGTTTCATTGGCGCCCTTGGCATCAGTGTCCACTATAGCGACGGAGGCGCCCTGGGTCGCAAAAGCGATTGCTGTCGCCCGCCCTATGCCTGAGGCGCCGCCTGTGATATATGCCACTTTGCCTGCAAATTCCATCCTTTTGGCTCCACTCTACTAAGCTTCATGCCGTCTTGTTCGGACTAAGCGACTATAAAATGCGACTCATGACAATGCTGAAAGTCGGCTTTCTCGGCCCTCAGGGATGCAAATGCTCTGGCAAGCAAAATCAAGGGCTCAGTCCGAGCTTTGATCCTTGGTTTCCTTGGCTTGCTTGCTTACCATCTCGGTCAGGGACTCAATAATTACCTGATCGCTTTTGTGCTGCCAATCCAGTGCCTTAAGCAGGTCCTCGCGCGACATAATGCCCTTGGACAGCACGAGTTCTCCGAACGGCATACCGCTTTTCTCTTGCTCTTTGATCAGATCTTCCAATTGCTTGAGCGTTATTTTGCCGTGTTTGAGCAAAATTTCTCCCAGCTTTTCCGGACGCGTGAGGATGTCCCACTTTTCTTCGTCGCTGGGGATACGCTCTTGTGACGGATCCATTGGCAATACCTCGATATGCTGACGACCTGGCCGCCGGGTTCCTAAGAAGGAAAGCACAAGTGGTGCCTATGTTACAAGGCTTTGCCCGAAATATGCCCGTCACGTTCGTTAATAAACGGCTCGCGCCTCTCAGGCGAGCTTGGCGCGCCGCTTCATTTTGATCTCGCGCCACCAGACAAGCAGGCAGCTGGCGTTGAAAATGGAGGAGTATGTTCCGGAGATGATGCCCAGAAGCATTGCCAGAACGAAATCTCGCGTGGTCACACCGCCCAGGAAGTAGAGCGCGGTAAGTGTGATTATCACTGTGAGCGAAGTGTAGATGGAGCGCGCAAGCGTCTGATTGATGCTGTCGTTGGCAACATCTCCGAACGTCTTCTTGAACTCTTCGCCCGTGTCCGCATGTATGGCTTTGCTGCCGACATATTTGGCGTTTTCCCGCACCCGGTCGAAGACGACGATGGTGTCGTGCACCGAAAAGCCGATCACCGTCAAAACAGCGCTTATGAACAGGCTGTCCACTTCCGTGCCCAGGAAGAGGCCGAGGAGAGCAAAAATGCCAACCAATGCCAAGACGTCGTGGAAAAGGGCGATGATAGCGCAGATCGCATAGTCGAATTGAAATCGGTAGGAGATATAGGCGATCATCATGGCGAAAGTAATGAAGAGGGCGGCTAAGCCGCTGGTGAGAAGCTCGGGGCCGATGGTGGCGCTGACCTTGTCTACGGAAAGCGTTTTGAACTCGCCGAACTGCCTGGTGAGCGCATCGTCCAATTTGCGTTTTTCCGCCTCGTCATCAATCGCTTTTGTGCGCATGACGATTACTTCTTTGCCCGAGATGAAGGCTTGCTGCACTTGCGATCCTTCAAAGCCGGACTCGGCAAGAACATGCCGCACATCGTCAAGCGGCGCCGGCTTTTCAAACTGGTATTGCAAAATGGAGCCGCCCGTGAAGTCTATGCCTGGCTTCAGGGGGGCGCCGAAGCGGGCCATGCACATGATGATGCCGATGGCGCCCGGAATGAGGACGACAAGCGAAATGCCAAACCACCACTTCCTGTACTTGACGATGTCCACTCTATGTTTGGTCTCGACGGGACGGCTCACACTGCCTCCTTGCTCTGCGCTTTTGCTGGTTTTCGCTCATAAGTGTGTCCAAACAGCCCGACCTTGCGCGGTATCAAGTGCAACAAAGCTCGTGTGGCTGTAATGGCGGTAAACATCGAGACAGCGACACCGATCGCCAGCGTCACGGCGAATCCTTTCACAATCGACGTGCCGACGAGGATAAGGACGCCGCAAGCGATGAGACTGTTGACGTTGCTGTCGAAAATGGACGAGAAAGCTCTGCTGAAACCGTTCTCAATCGCCACATAGAGCCCTTTGCCTTGCTTCAGCTCTTCTTTCGTGCGTTCGAAAATAAGGATGTTGGCGTCGACGGCCATGCCTACCGAGAGTATGAAACCGGCAATTCCTGCCAGCGTCAGCGTTATGGGGATGGTTTTGAAGATGGCGAGCGTCGAAATCGTGTAAAGAACGAGCGCTACGTCGGCGACAAGTCCGGGCAAGCCGTAGACGAAGAGCATGAACAGCATGACGAGCGCGATGCCGACGCCGCCTGCCATCAGGCTTTTCTCGATCGAGTCCTGGCCGAGAGTGGCGCCGACAGTGCGCTCTTCAAGGATTTTCACGGGCACAGGCAGCGCGCCGGCATTAAGTTTTACTGCCAGATCGATTGCTTGATCGCGGGAAAAACTGCCGGTGATTTCACCCGTTCCGCCAAGAATTGGCTCGCGCACGGTGACCCCTTTGTACTCGCGTTTTGGCACCGGTTGGCCGTCAGGTCCGCGGTCTGTCGGCTCGCCGTCAAGAAAGATGCCAATCTGCTTGCCTACCAGTCTGGAAGTGAGCTGCCCGAATTTCTTGGCCCCCTCCGGCTTGAATTCGAAAGAAACGCGCCACAGTCCGCCCGACACCATAGGTGATGCCTGCGCGTGCTTGAAGTCGGCGCCGGTCAGATTGCAGTCTTTCCAAACCGGAATGCCGTCCGTGCCGATAAGCGGTGCGCCATCGGGAGCATAGGCCAGCTCCTTGAATTCGAGAAGGGCGGTGGTGCCAATGCGATCCTTGGCCTGTTGCGGATCTTTAATACCCGGCAGCTCAACGATCAGTCGATCTTTGCCGGAGCGCTGGACAATGGTCTCGGAGACGCCCAGGCTGTTGATGCGGTTGTTGATAACTGTTTCCACGCCGCGCATCACTTCCGGTGTTATCTCCGGAACATGCTGGCTGGGCAGGGCTTGAAGCATAAGCTGGCTGCCTCCCCTGAGGTCGAGACCGAGCTTCAAGCTCGTAAAGAGAACATAGCCGTTGTATTTGCCCAGAATTTGCAGATTGTTGCCCAGCTGCGCGAGCTCGAGCTGGCGCTTGTACAGGTCCTCGCGCTCGTACTGATTCATCTTCTCGATGCCGGGAGTGCTTTCCACGCGCTTGGACACTTCCATTCTCAGCTCGTCGCCGGAGAGGCTGGCCAGCTTCTGCCAGTCTTGAACGCGCGATTCGGGCTCGACGGAGAACAAATTGAGCAGCGACCAGACAAGGACACCAATGACGGCAATAGGTTTCCAATCCTTGATGAAAAATGAAGATCGGGCCTTGGGCTGCTGCGGCTGCAGAATATTCATGAGTTTTGAAGAGCTCTCTATAGTTATAGAGAGACATTATATAAGCGCCAAGCCCAGATGATAGTGGCGCCGTCTCAGAGTTGCTTCAGCTTGGAATTTGACGGCGGCGCCACTTTTACACTGTGCAGACGCGGTCTCCGCCTCGCTGCAGGGCAAGTTCCAGAGCCTGGACCGAGCGTGCTACCAATTCGTCGTGCTCTCGCGCGTGAGCCGGGAAGGCAGCGAGGCCGACGGAGGCCGTGACTTTCAAATTATGCCAGTTGTGTGTAATGGCTTGTGAACCGACGCGCTGCCTTATGCGCTCTGCGACGATGGCGGCGCCCGAGGCGTTGGTTTCAGGGAAAATCACCGCAAATTCTTCGGCACTGTAACGGGCGGGAATGTCGACGTCGCGCACGGCACCCCTCAGTACGTTGCCTACTACCTTGAGCACTGCATCAGCAGTCAATGCTCCGTATTGTCTGGCAATGTCCTTGAAGTTGTCGACGGTGACCATGCACAAAGCCACGGGACGCTTATACCTCTTGGCACGTCTCAGCTCGTCCTTGATCTCCTTCATGAATGTTCTCGAGTTGTAAAGCTCGGTCAAAGTATCAAGCAGTGCGAGGCGCTCGATTTCCTCTCCCTTGACGAGGCCCATGCGGCTCTCGGTGTTGGTGAGCATCGAGCGCTGCTCCAGCTCTTTCACCCGCTCAAGCACCTGACTGTCCATGTAGGAACGATTGCCGAGCTGTTTAAGACGGTTGGGATTATCAAGAACACGGCAAAACATGCAAGTTCTGCCGCTGCAGATGTGGTCCTGACGTCTTTCCATTTGAACCGACCTTCCTGACTAGGCGCTTGGTAGCTGCTTCCTAAAGGTACTTGCCCCAGCTTCCGCTTTGTGAAACCTAACAAAGAGAGTATAGATGAAATGCAATTGATTTACATGTGCTGACTGCTGGTTGAACATTGGCAATTTCGCTGCCGCGCGCCTTCAACTTCGCTACCAGCGGCGCGTGAGCTTGCCGTCTGAGACGATGAACTCCCCGCTCACGACAAGGTCCCTGAGGCGCGCTCCGCCGCAGATGAGCAGGTCATACGGATTTATCGATTGTTTTTCTTCTTCGCTGAGCGGCGCCGGTGGTAACGCAAATACGGCCAGGTCCGCCAGCTTGCCGGGCTCCAGGCTGCCTATGCGGTCGCTCCAGCCGATTGCCTGGGCGGCAAAAGTGGTGATCAATTGGACGATTTCTTTGCAGCTCAACTTGCAAAGCGGTTCTGCTGCGCGATGAAGGTTGAAGGCAAACTGAGCCTCGCTCAAGGGACTGAGATCGTCACATGAGCCGAGGCTGTCGGTGCCCAAACCGAGCTTGATGCCGGCCTCGATGAGGGACTGAAGCGGTGCTCGTCCGTTGTGCAGGCGGGCGTTGCTGCGCGGGCAGTGAGCCACTTTGACGCCGGCCGCGGACAATAAAGCCAGATCTTCTCCATCGGCATGAACAGCGTGCGCGGCGATGAGCCTTTCATTGAGCAATCCGTAG
>DATNRC010000488.1:0-4485 GCA_036703705.1 Candidatus Obscuribacterales bacterium | reverse complement strand
TCATAGTGGCAAAGGCAAACGCAATCCTATTTTTCTCATTCTTCTTCCTCTCATCCGCTTCACGTGTCGCGTGCCATCCTCTCAGCAGCGCGACTCGAACCTTCCCTCACCTAAGGAGCCGAATATGACCAAAGTCCTCATCATCGAAGAAATCCCAATCCTTCGTGAGTTCGCCACCAGCCTCGTGTCTGAAATCCGTATCGGTGCCGAATCACTGGTTGTCCTGTACGCCACTGACGATAGAGAAGCGTATGACCTCTTCCTGTCCGAGTCACCAAATGTGGTGATTTTTGATGCATCAACGGCCCGCTCCGGCGGAATGTCGTTTGCGCAAAAGCTATGGCGGCTCAACACCCGAACGAAGATAATCATCTGGGTGTCAACTCACCGAGAGGCATTCCTCAGTGAGCTTGCGCGCGTCACGCCGGTCGAGGCTGTTTACGGCTATGTGCTGAAAACCGAAGGGGAGGAAAAGCTCAAATATGCGCTGGCGGCAGTCTGCCATTACAACAATCGCTATGTGGATCCTCAAGCACGAAAAGCCGGCACGCGGCAGTTTGCCAGCAATGATGTGCTCACTGATGCTGAATTTGAGACTTTGACCGACATTATGCTTGGCTTGACAGATCGGGCAGTGGCACAGCGAAGAGGTTTGACAGTCCGCGGTGTGCAGAACAGACTGGCAACGCTGGCGCTGAAGATCTTGAGGCAGGATCATTGGCGCCTGAGGCAACCGCAAGGCATGGAAATATTCAACCCCCGAACACGCCTGGTTCTGGAAGCTTTGAAGCGCGGCTATCTCACTACTGATCAACTGGCCAACAGCGAGAGAGAATTTCATGAGTGGCTTTCCCAGGTCATATCGAATAACGAAGGTACTCGTGCATTTTCGGCTTCATAACTCGCCTGGCGCAGATGTATGATGCAATGCGCTCGTGCAAATAGGTGACGTGCATTCACTACGCGCGAGCGCTGCTGCATGTCAAGCTGTGGAACTGCACGGCGCAGGCGAGGTGCAGGGCGCGCGCTGGGAAGCTGCACCTGCGCGATCACTCAGCGGTGCGCAACGCAGGTGCTACTGTGCAATTGGCCGTCGCAAACGCGATCACACTTGATGATGCAAACCGCAATCACACCTGATGATGTAAACCGCAATCACAGCTGATGATGTGGTATCGACTGAGGCGAAGGCAGAACAACAATTTCCTGAGCACAGCCATCCGGTGCGAATGAGATTGCATGTTGTGTCGGTCGCGAAAATCTGGCGTTCCATGCCTTCTCACCTTTTGCTGCCTTCAACTCCAGCCACCTCTCGAGCTCACGGTCGTATTCGACAATCTCCTCCCATCCGATCACATGATTTTGCAGGGCTCTATACATCAACCGATTTCTGGGATTGTAGATTTCCATTTGGAAAGCTTGCCTGAGAGACACATGCTCTTGCTTCATCAGTTTGTTGGTGAGAGAGGCAAATCGGCTTTGCACGCCCCGCACCGTCAATCCACGCCGAGCGGCGATCGCCTTGTCCGTCAAGCCCAGAAGCAAGTCTTTGAGGGCATCAGCCTCTCCCTGGCTGAGGTCATCGCAAAAAGTGGCGCATTCTCTGTAGATCGGATCGAAGTAAGGATTGTCTCTCAAGAAAATTGATTCGACGGCATATGTCAGCTTTTTGTCGCCTTCTGCCTTGGAAACAAAGCCAAACAGAGACCCTCTCCGGGCAACCTTTTCGATATCTTTCATAAGACCTGGTCTGAGCGCCGAACACCAAAACAAAATCTTGGCGTGTTCGTTTGCTGACCATATGTGCTTTGCAAGCATGATTCCGCTCATGTCGCCGATTGTGGTGTCGGTGATTACCAGCGGGACTTTGGTTTGACTGTAAATTGCGACTGCCGCTCTGCAATCATTTACATAAGCTACATCTTTTGGCTCTAAGCGAACAACAGACTCGACGATGCGGGAGCAGTGCTGCCGCAACAGGGGTATTGGTTCTACAATTAGTAACTTTTTCATGTCGCCGTCCTCGAACATTTGCACTTTAATGTTCGTGCAAGAGTGAGGACGAGTGTATATGCAAATCCGCACGACTCGGCTGTGAATTGTACTTGCGCAAATGTGCAATTGGACGCCAGGTTTCTCATATCGTCCAGCCTAATTGTGCGCCGATGATTGCGATCGACTGTCGTCAGTTTTGTGCTGTTATTTTTTACGCACGTGTGACAATGCGCAACTATCATCACAATCAACCTCGATGAAATGCCTCAGGCATCATCGAGGCCCCCAAATCAGCCTTCTCATCAGGCTGCCATCCCCTTTCCGTTTTTATGCATGCCACTGTCCTGCCTTCAGAGCCGGACGCATACCCGCGTGCGGAGGTGACGAAAATGCATCAAGGTCTCAAGCAATGGAACCCAGAAATTGCACCGATTTCCATTTTGATCCTTCTGATATTTCTCTGTTTGCCGGTTAAGGCGAAACAGGATAATCTCACGAGAATCGCCATACCTTTTATATTGGCCTCAGTCGGTATTTGCCGACGAAGAAGGGAAGCTGTCTCAGGGGGCAGGCAAGCGACAATGTGCGTCCTGGACGGGTCCCAAACAATTACTGAAATTGCAGAACAACTTCTTTCTGATCCGCAACTTGCAGGCTTGATCGTCGATATCAATAGGGCGCATCTCAAGGAAAGGGTGATTGACAATAAAAGGGTTGTGGATGTTGCACCATGCCAGCCCTTGTTCTTGCCGACTCGCCAGCAGATTATGTCCTACACTTCTTCGCAAGCGGTGCGACAGGAGATAATCACCGTTTTCTCAGACAGCAACGTCGATCGGTCTGAGTTACACGACTCATATGCGGCGATTTTCGGACTTGGAGTGCCTTCAGGAACCATGTTTGTCGGATGCTAGTGTGGTTGGCCAGGTACATTGTTCGCGACTTGGATTGCTTGCGCCGCCGGAGCCGATTCTGCCGGCGCAGTTTCAGTCAATTCAACGGGCGCTTCTGCAGGTTCTGTTACACTCGGTGCCACGATATACTTCTTCAGTAATTCTTCCTCCCATGCCCTGGCTTCTTCAGGAGTATAGAGGTCGAACAATTTGCCGTGCTCATTCCAACTGTAAGGCAGATCCGCATCGGAAATCGCGCGATCTGTCGGAAGCTCCACATCCTCGTATCCGTTTGCGACCATGATGCGCCTTACTTCATGGTAGACAACATTGTATGGCCCCTCGGGATCGTCCGATGGCACTTTTACGCCGCGATACTCGAGCTCTTTGACTGCCATATCCCAGAGATAACCATCAGTCAGCTCATAGGTTTGATGATTCTCTTCGAACTCATGCAATGCTAGTCTTGCTTCGTTTGGAATCTCCGGAGGAGCGACAACCCCGAGGGACAGAGCCCACTCTCCAACCGCAAGCTTCCCGTCGTCCGAGAGATGGGGGAGTGTCTGCTCCAGCGTGCGAAGAATCTTTTCTTCCTCGTCAGAGAGGAAGATTTGTCCCGCATCGGCCGCTTTCATGGCGCTGCGCAGTTTCTTACCAGTAATGTTTCCGTGTCGGTCACTGATGCGGGCCAATAGGGTGAGGTCGGAATTGAGTTTGTCAACGAGCGCCTTCTGTGAGTCCAGAGTGACTGCCAGGCTCAATCCATATTTCTCTGCAAGCTTATCGGGATTGATCGCTCCGCTCGATGGATCGGCGAGACTCTCGAAAGAGTTCATCACTTTAAGAACGTTTTCATACTGTTGGGGTGTAAAGTCACCTCTGCGGTACGCTTTATCTATGCTCTCTTTGGTTATGAGGCCGTCGGAAGGGCTGACGATTTTGCTGAGAAGAACCGCATCTCCCGCCAGAGCGTCAATGAGCTCCTTCTCTTCATCTACCGAGATGGGCAGGGTTCCGACTTCTGCTTTGCCCGGATTTTGGGCGGCGAAGTCTGCATAGTCCACATAGCCGGCAGCTTCTGCAAGCTTGTCCATAGATATGTTGCCGTTTGCGTCCATAAATACTCCCTTTATGGAGTCGACTCTGTTGAGAGAGGCACGCTCCTGGTCGGCGAAACTGATGTTGCTCATGAGTTGTTCCCACTCGGCTGTGGTGAGAATCGGATTGCCTTCGCCGTCAAGCCGCTCAGCAAGCTGCTTTCTATATGTGTTCATAACCGACTCTGCATAGACGGGATCTATGACTGGACCTACAGCGAGCGTCTCCCTTGAGTCATCGCTGCCAGGCGGGATCGTCACCATAGTGTCTGAAGAGTCATCGATTGATCCAATGTTCGCAGTACCGATGTCTATGATGGTGGCATCACCAGATACGCTGCCAATTTCGATCATGGGCTCTTCGGATGTCGCGGGTTCTTCAACGGGCGCGGCTTCTTCAACGGGCGCGGGTTCTTCAACGGGCGCGGCTTCTTCAACGGGCGCGGGTTCTTCAACGGGCGCGGCTTCTTCAACAGGCGCGGCTTCTTCAACAGGCGCGG
>DATNRC010000487.1:0-6476 GCA_036703705.1 Candidatus Obscuribacterales bacterium | reverse complement strand
GGTCTTCCGCGAAGCACAGCCGGTATGCCATTTCGTCCTCTCAAGCACTGATTAAGAAACAGAAAGGGCCGCGCGCGAAAGCGTCCACGAGCGGAACATGGCCGGCAGGGAGCGATTTCGTGTTGGCTGCCATACATTAATTCATGATTGATGTCTTGAAGAATTGGAGCAACTTTCGATAGTCTTTTGCGATAGTCTGAATATCTCTGCCCTCCACTTGCCAACAAAGGAGAAAGGCTGTGTCTATTGACGCCACGAAAATCCGCAACGTTGCATTTATTGGTCTCAACCGCAGCGGAAAGACCAGTCTCGTCGAGTCCCTGCTGCACCTGACAGGAGCAATTTCGCGGCGCGGAAAGATTACCGATGGCACCATGACTACCGACCACGAGCCGGAAGCCATCAGCCGTCAAATATCAACGCAAGTGTCGATGGCTCGCACGGCCTACAAAGACATTACCTTCAACGTGCTCGACTGCCCGGGATTCATTGACTTCCAGGAAGAGGTCAAGTTGGCCCTTATGGGAGTGGACGTGGCGATTTTCGTGGTCGAGCCCGATCCGGGCCGATTGATCCAGATGGATGCTCTTTTGCGATTCACGGAAGAAATAGGTGTTGCCCGTCTCGTCTTCGTCAACAAAATGGACAAGCCGGATCTCAACTTCCAGGAAACGCTGCAAGTGCTGAAGGACATGCCCGGCACCAAAACTCCTCGTCCGTTGGCTCCGCTCCACTATCCGATCGGCAGCGGCGCCAGCCTCACAGGCTACGTCGATGTCCTGAAGAAAGAGGCGTTCAAGTACGGCGCTCAGGGCAAACCTGAGAGCTCGTCGGTTCCATCAGACATCCAGTCCGATCTGGATACTGCTCGTGAAAAGCTCATTGAGAGCCTTGCCGACACTGACGACACGCTTCTCGAAATGGTGCTGGAAGGCCAAGATCCTCCCCTTGACCTGCTCGAGAAAGATCTGAAGCAGGCCGTTCGCGCAGGCACGTTTGTTCCTATCCTCATTGGCTCTGCACAAACAGATGCCGGCGTATTTTCGCTTTTGGACGCCATCATCAGCCTGTGCCCGTCCCCTGCCGAGCGCGAATACAAAGACAAAGACGGCAAGCCAATCGAGGTCAAAGCAGACGGAGCCGTCATTGCGCAAGTGATCCGTACATACATTCATCCGCAATCAGGCAAGCTGTCTCTCACGCGTATCTTCTCGGGCACGGTCACAGCCGATTCGCAACTGATCGACATCTCGCGCGGCGGCAGCAAAGAACGCGTCGGCGGGCTCTATTGGCTTCTGGGCAAAAAACAAGAAACGATGCCTTCTGCCGGACCGGGCAACATCGTTGCCATTGCCCGCCTCGAGACGCCGCGCACCGGAGATACGCTCGTCACGGAAAAAGAAACGCGAGTCATGCCCACGCCTCCTCCTCCTCCGGCTTTGTATTCGCTTGCCATTGCGCCGAAAAACAGGAACGATGAAGCCAAGCTCTCTACACTTCTCGGCAAGCTGACGGAAGAAGATTCGATTCTCAAAGTCGACCGCGATCCTGATACGAGCGAATTCTGCCTCTATGGACAGGGCGAAGTGCACCTGACGCTTTCCAGGCAGCGCCTGGAGCGCAAATACAACATCCAGCTCGACAGCAAGCGGCCAAAGATTGCCTACAAAGAAACCATCCAGGCCAAAGTGGAAGCGCACGGACGGCACAAGAAACAGACCGGCGGCCGCGGACAATTCGGCGAAGTTTATCTGCGCATCGAGCCTCTAGAGCGTGGCGCAGGCATCAAATTCTCGGAATCAATCGTCGGCGGTGTGGTGCCCAGGCAATTCGTGCCCGGCGTTGAGAAGGGCGTAATGGAAGCGCTTCAACGCGGACCGCTAGCCCAATTCCCGGTGGTCGACGTCTCCGTCAATCTCTTCGACGGCTCCTATCACGAAGTGGACAGCGATGAAATGTCCTTCCGCATGGCCGGCATTCTGGCGATGAGAGAAGGCTTGGGCAAAGCTCATCCTATTATCCTGGAGCCGATTGCCGAAGTAAAAATTCATGTCCCCAGCCAATACACTTCGGGCGTGCTCGGTCAAATCACTGGGCTGCGCGGGCAGATTCTCGGATATGGCCCCAATCCGGACAGACCAGGCTGGGACGAAATATCCTGCAACGCGCCTCAGGGTGAGCTGTGGGATTACATCATCGAGCTCAGGACCTTGACTCAAGGTCTGGGTTATTACGTGTGGAAGTTCTCGCACCTGTCGCCTGTGCCACCGCAGCTTTCCCAGGAGCTGATATCGCAAGCGACTGCGCCTGCCGAAGCCTGAGCACGTTTGCCTGAGCTCCTGGTTAATGCTAAGATCGGCAGAACTTCAAGTTTTGTAGAAACACTTTGTACGTCCACTTTTTGGGGGGAGGTCCCTTGTCCGAGGTTAGAGTTGCAGAAGGCGAGAGCATTGAAGCAGCCTTGAAGCGCTTCAAAAAGAAAATTCAAAAGGCTGGCATTCTCTCCGAGATCAAGCGCCGCGAGAGATATGAAAAGCCAAGCGTGAAGAGAAAGCGCAAAGCAGAAGCTGCTCGCAAGCGTCGCTCCTGATTCCTAATATCTCAATTTTTTGATGCATGGCTGAAGCTCAGGCCCGGACTGGAGCTGGAGCAGCAGTTATATGTAACCAGACTTTGCGAAAAGCAAGGTGTTTTTCTCTAAATCAAATCTAAACCCCTCTCCCGAAAAGCGGAGCTGGCGCATGCTCTTCTTTTCCAGATTAGATTGAGGGCAATTGGCGAAAGCAGCACTGGGAAAATGAACCCTGTAAGGTTCAAGACCTTCTTGCTTGGGTGTGCGGCTAAAAGTGCCATGTTTAATGCGTTGATAACTTCCTGTTGGCAATTGTTTTTGAACCTTATGAGGTTCAAAAACACAGCTGACTAATGAGAGCTCGCCATAAGTGGCGGTGCCGTCAGTCCACAGGAACGGCTTTCGTTCGGATTCCCCCTTCCGCCGGGCGGTAAAGTGCTTTGCCGCGCAAAGGCTCCTGATAGCCGTGCAAGCCTACCTTGACAATTGTCAAGCAGTGAAAAATAATTGACCATCGGGAATATAAATCCCACCACAGCAAAGGAGGCAGCGAAATGGGCAGCTCTTCCAACAAGAACACGTCGAATGTGATAAGTGTTGGCGTCGATGAACTCAAGGAGCAGCTCAACGCTTTGTACAGCACGCGCAAGAACAAACCGCGCAATCTTGCCGATCCGGCTTTATTCGACCGCCTCTGGGACTTAAAAGAGCTGGCGATCCTGGAGGGGCGCACATCGGTCGAACTGCCTAAGACATGGCTCGATGAGCTCAATGATGCTATGGTTCAGATGCCCTCGAGCAACGTGCGCAGTCACTGAAGAAGTCTTTGCGGTTAAAAAAACAGTCCCAAATGCCAACACAGGCGCGCAATATCGCGCGGCCTCAGAGGGGCGGCTGTGAAAGATACAGGCCCGTGGGCAATGCAATAAAGAAAAACAGCGCCTGCTTCTGCGCAATCACGGTCTCCATGTGCATTTCGCCCCTTGATTGCCGCGGGCAGGACAATGCTGTCCAGCAATTGATGATCTTGCAGTACAGGGCTGAGCAGGCGGTAAGCACCGCAGATGATGCTCTTGTGCAAACAGCATTGAAGGTAGCCGATGCTGTCGTCGCCTTTAAGAGAAAGACAAATCGTTTTCCGGCAAGCTGGAATGAAGTGGCGGTTCTGTTTCCTATCCGCCCCACGCGCAATCCATATCTTCAAGACGACATGCTGCGAACTCAGCTCAGCACTCAACAAGCCAATACAAACGACAGGGTCAATGAGCTGGTTGACATACGGGTTTTCTCAGATGTGGCAGTGTCCCCGGCAAGCATCGAGCATTTCCGCCGTTTTCCGCCAAAAGACTGGAAGTTCCCGGCGGGGACGATAACCATAATACACAATACTGAAAATCAATTTGTGATCTGGTGCGCGGGTTTTGACGGACTGCCGATTCGAGAAAAGGGCAAGGATCGCATTTTGTTGATAGCGCGCGATCTTTCTCAGCAGTATCAGTGATTCAAAATCCCCTCAAGCCCATTCGGCAATGAGCTCATGTTTTACGATTGGCTGCTTGCGGCGCCCCTAGGGAAGCGGAGACTCCTCTGACGGTGGTGAGAGAGGCGGCCCTGTTTCGCTCGGTGTCGAAGACGGCTCCGGATAGCTCGTTCGACCTTGCGGTCCGCGCTCTCCTTGCGGACCTTGTGGACCTTGCGGACCTTGTGGTCCGGGCACGGGAACGGGAATGATTTGCGTTTGACTTTGCGGCGCCGGCTGTGGCATTACAGATGGTGACAGCTTTTCCTCGATCTGCTGCAATTCACGCTGCCTGACCAGCTCTTGCTGATTTGAATAGTTCATAAAAAACATCAGCCCGACCAGGAAAAGAACGAGAATCAAGGCCACTGCCGCCACCGCATATGATGCAGCCGGTTCTTCCTCGCGAGCAAAGACAATTTGCCGCTCAGTTTTCCTCTCTTGTGTCGGTGTTCTGTATTCGTCAGCTGGAGACATCCTCACCTCCCATTTGCAGGCTTCGGGATAGAATGCTCTACCCTGTGTTTTATGACCGTTCTACGCCATCCATTGTTCCGCTTTCAGGGGCAATTGTCACTCTTTCACATTGAGCGGCAAGAAATGGGCATTGAAGCCACACACCTTCAGTCGTCCTCCGGTGAGCAAACTAGGAGAAACCCCATGTCTCTCGCCGTTTGCAAGCGATAGGCTGCTCGGCGGTAGGCGACGAAGAGGGAAATGCTCATGTCCCATTTAGCAAAACAACTCCTTACTCCGGTTGCGCTTTTAGGAGTATTGAACAGTCAGGGCACCCTCGCTGCCTTCGGGCAACAGTCGGTGCACGCTCTTGCCACCGGGCGCGTCCAGCACCAGGGCGCAGCTGCCGAGCAAAAGGGAGCGCAGACTTTCAAAGGCGATGGCTCGGGGACATTGCTTGCCGTGCTCAGTTCTGGAAAGCCCGCTGGACAGTGTCCGTTAAAGCACACGGACGTCTCAGCGAAAATATCCGGTTATATCGCGCGCGTAACCGTCAAGCAAGTTTTCCACAATCCTTTTAAGGACAAGATTGAGGCAATTTACACCTTCCCTCTTTCAGAGACGGGAGCCGTAGACGAGATGACCATGAAGGTGGGGCAACGCACCATTCGCGGCAACATTAAGAAGCGCGAAGAAGCCCGACAGATCTACGAGCACGCTAAAGCCGCCGGACATGTCGCTTCGCTCCTCGATCAAGAAAGACCGAACATCTTCACGCAGTCAGTGGCAAACATTATGCCTGGAGAAACTGTTGAAGTCACTCTCCAGTATGTCGATCTTCTTCCTTATGAGGCAGGCCGATACACTTTCGCTTTCCCAACGATCGTCGGCCCCCGCTTCATACCTGGAAATGCAAGCGGAAAACAGGGAACAGGCTGGGCACCCGACACAGACCGTGTCCCCGACGCTTCGCGAATAACACCACCGGTAACACCATCCGGCACGCGGGCAGGACATGATATTTCCATTAACGTCTCAATTGACGGCGGCGTTCCCATTGAAGCAATCCAGTCGAAACTGCATGAAGTAAAGGTCGAGCAGGCCAATGCTGCTCAAGCAACAGTCAGTCTGGTGAACAAAAGCACCATAGCCAACAAAGATTTCGTTCTCTCCTGGGATGTTGCCGGAGAACAGCTAAAAAGCGGCTATCTTGCCTATCGACCCCAGAAAGATGCTCCCGGCTATTTCACATTGATGATTCTGCCCCCCAAGCGGGTCAGTGCGGAGCACGTCCAACCGAAGGAAATGATTTTCCTCATTGACTGCTCAGGGTCACAGCACGGCAAGCCTCTTGAGAAAGCGAAGGAAACGCTCAAATACATCATCCATCACATGAATCCCAACGACACCTTCCAAATCATTTCCTTCAACAATGAAGCAACGCTGCTTTTCGACAAGCCGCAGCCAGTATCGGCTCTCATGAAATCTCGAGCCCTGAGATACATCGATGCCTTGGAAGCTCACGGCGGAACGTGGATGGCGCCGGCAGTCGAAAAGGCATGTTCGATTCCCGCGGACAAGAACAGACTGCGTGTAGTGACCTTTATGACTGACGGATATGTCGGCAACGACTTCGAAATCATGGGCATGGTGAAGAAGCTGCGGGGCAATTCGCGCTGGTTTCCATTCGGAACCGGCAACTCTGTAAATCGATTCCTCATTGACGGAATGGCAAAAGAAGGAGGCGGAGAGGCGGAATATGTGCTTCTCAACAGCTCCGGTAATGAGGTCGGCAAGAAATTTTACGACCGCATTTCCTCGCCCGTTTTGACCGATGTCGCTCTTGATTTCGGCGGTCTCGAGGTGAAGGAAGTATTTCCCCATGCCATCTCTGATGTTTGGGCCGAACGCCCCCTCTACATCAAGGGG
>DATNRC010000486.1:0-6711 GCA_036703705.1 Candidatus Obscuribacterales bacterium | reverse complement strand
CGGTCGCAGCATCCTCAATTCAAACGATGAAGATGCATCTGCCGGTCCGTTCGGACACTTGATGAGGGCCATGGTGGCAATCTTCATGATACCGGCAACGCAGCTGATTCTCAGTTACAGCATCGACGTGGGCAATTCACTTGCCTATGAAACAGCTAGAAATGTCGATGTGCAGGAGATATACAAGTGGGCGAAAGAGCAATATGACCGTGACCGCGCCTCTGCACAGGTAGCCAACACAAACAACAACGCGAGCAACACCAGCAACCCACAGCTCGATCAGCGGCCATATGCGGTGCAGACATTTCAGATGTTTCTGAACATGATCAAAATGTCCCTTACATTTGGACTGCTTATAGTGTTTGCCTTCCAACTCGTCATGTCCTGCTATTTGATGCTTCTTGGGCCGATCGCGGCGGCTCTGTATACGTGGCCCGGTGCGGTCGGTCGTCTGTTCAAAAATGTCTTTACGAGCTGGGTCGACGCAGTTGTCAATCTTTCACTCTGGCGTTTCTGGTGGATTTTGATTGTGCTTGTGATGGTGACGCGAATTCAATGGCTGAAGGACATTGGAGAGTATGTGCCTAACACCGAATGGGAAACGCTCATGTTTCTCTGCTTCCTCGTCATGATGTGTTACGTGCCCTTTGCGCCTTTTGAGCTCAAACCCGGTGAACTCGTGGATCGCCTGATTGACAAGGCTAAGGAATTCAGCGGACCTGGAGGCGGCGGTGGCGCGGGTGGTGGAGCCGGAGGCGGCGGCAACGGTCCGGTGCCGGGCGGCGGTGGTTCCGGTGGTGGCGGTGGTGGTGGCGGTAGAGCGCTGCCTACGCCAGTGTAACGGATGAGGAAAGAAATGATGTTCTGTCAACAAAAAGTGAAAATCGTCATCATCTCGCTGACCTTCATCGTCTTCCTGGGACTGCTTGAACCAATCCGCGCCCTCGCACAAAGCGTGCCGGCGACCAACCCGGGAACAGGACTCAATGCGCAACAGCAACAATTTACCGCGAGGATTGCTCAATTGCGGGCGAGACTCACTGTTCTCATGGGCGACACCAATCCTGCGAATAATGCAGTAATTAATGAGATTTTGACACTTGTATCAGAACTCAGCGTGCTCGTCTTTCAACAACCGCAATCAACCGTGCCGGCAGCGCAAGCAGCAGGACAAGCCGGCGCCACGGCCGGAGGCAATGCGGCGGGCGACGTGGCACGCGATCAAGCAATCACCGCCATCGACTATTCATCGCGCTTTCTCAAGAATTTTACCGTAGACCCCGGCAATAAGTGGAACAAGCTGCGCGATCAGTTGTTTGTTCCCATTGCCGTATTATTGCTGCTTCCGGGAGCTGTTCTTGCACAAGTGAGAGCCGTCGTGGCGGCAGGCTCTCCCATTGTCGGCCAGGTGTCGCCTTTCGAGGGAATTCAACGATCTCTGATTGCAATTTTTCTCATTCCTGGTTCGTATCTGGTCGTCAATTACAGTATTGATTTTGCCAACAGCATTCAGTTTACGGTGGCGACCGAATACACGCGCTTGTTCGGCACCAATATGTATAAGGATGCAATTTGCGCCCAAATCCGAGCCTTTGGCGTTCGTTATCTTCCGGAAAACGACGGCTCATTGCAAACGCCGCCAGCTGACACGAGCGCCACCAATAATGGTCCGTTTTCGCAAGCCGAAGGACGATTGTGGGGCAAACTGGTCGATCCGTGCTCGGGGCTATATCGAGTGCCGAGAAACAGAGATGATGCCAGCATGCCTGCCAGCACGATCGCCACGCGTTTGATGATGAACGTCACGAACGCATCCATAAACACATGCTGGGCAATTCTCTGCGCATTTCAAATGGCGTTCTTCTACTACCTGTATTTCGTCGGTCCGATAATGGCTGCCCTGTGGGTCTGGCCGATGAAGCAATTTCGTGACGCGTTTCCGAGCTGGATCGAGGGTGTCATAACATTGACGTTTTGGAGCTTGTTTTGGCACACGACAATTCTTCTCATGGCGTGTTTCAAGGGGACTGACGATACGGGTCTCTTCATGATGAGCGCGCTCAATTTTCTCGCCACTGCATGCGTCAAACATGCATTTGATTTCGGCGGACTTGTTCGGGCAGCCGGTGGCAAAGCAGCGGAATTGATCGAAAAGGCCGGAAAACAAGGTGGTGGTGGCGGCGGCGGTGGCAGCGGGGCCGATCAGACTCCCGCTGCCGCTCAGCAGGGTGCTCCGATCGTTGTCGCGCAAGAGCAGATCGGCGCTGCTCAGGGACATCCCATAAACAAGTATCAAGATGATAACAATGACGGCAGAGTCGACCGCGTGTGGGTTCCAGATCCAGGGCCCAACCCCCTCCAAGGCCATTACATCCAGGCTAGAGAGGAGATGTTCCTTGTCAGCACGACCATGCCTCCGTCCGGTTCGCCGGTGGTGCCAATTCCTCCCGGTGATACGCCGGTCCTTGTCTCTCCGGAGGGCTACATCCGGTTCCGGAATCCTCAAACCGGCGAATGGGAAATGCCGACCGAAGTCGATCCCGTTACCGGAAAGCGGATGCCCAAATACATACTGGTTGAGGGAAACAGGGTGGCCGTTTTCGACCCGCAATCGGGCCGCTATGTCATTCCACAGACGCTGGATAGAGAAGCGCACATGAATGTCGACAAGTACCGGCTGGTAAACGGCCAGCTCTGGACATGGGATCAGGCTGACTTCAGATATGAAGACGTCGGCGGCATGCCAATGCCCTTGAGGCCTGTTCCTGTGCGGCCTGGCAGCGGCCATCCGGACTTCTCTCCACCACCTCTTACAGGCGGAGCTACGTTCTCGAGAGACACTGTTTCGAGCAGAATTGGGTTGAGCATCCAACCGGTGTTTCATTATCCGTTGAGTGCAAAACTGATACCACCAGAACAAGCAGCTGCGAAGCCTCGTGAGAACGCTTGTGAGAATGCTTCAGAGAACGCGGAGGCAGGCAAATGCGAGCTGCCAGCAAAACTGGCGGGTGAAGTCGCACCGGGCGGAGGACACGCAGTTGCCAGCTCCTTGCCTGCGCCGCCATCCATTCTTGAAGCGCATAAAGCAGATCGAATTGACAAAGATGCGGCGCTCTGCGAGCAACACTCGCCCGATTCAGGCAAAGGACAGGCTGTCCTCACAACTGGAAAGGCGCAGGCGGGAGGCAGTGGAGATACCACATCCAAATGCGTTAACTATCGTGAGGGGGTAAGCGAGATGACAGATTCTAGAGATCTCAGGGCGGCACACTTACTGGATCCGGTGTTCATGCCACCACCGCCACTGACGTCAGGCATCAAGAGGGAGCGAACAGTCGATTGCCAGCCGCCCGTTATGGAAAGCTATTCGCAAAAGGTCGCGTCCGTTGAAGTGACTCAACAGCAGGTTGAGAATTTGTTCCAGGTCATGGAACAGGCAATCAGTTCAGACGCATCACAAGGGCAGGGACAAGATCACGCAGGGTCGCTCGGGCGCGCTCTCGGGCGCGCGAACTCGCCATCGCTGGCGCAAGTGGAAGCAAAGTCCTTGGACAGCCCGGCCTTCGATCTAAGCACATCACATGCGCAGTTGAGGCCCGTGCAAAAAGAACATTCACGGGCAGTGGAGAGCTTCCTCGTGCAATCGATCCGCTCGCTTCGGGCTGATGTCACTCGGCGCGAGGAGTTGATTGCGATGATGCGCCAATATGTTCGTTTTCTCATGGATCAGGAACGCTCTGATGAAGCTCGTAAGGTGAATAACGAAATCGCTGGTCTCACGGGAGGAGCAAGCGAGGCTGTCCGCGGCGTCGATGCATATAATTTCACGGTTTCTACGCACAGCCGATTCTAGTCACGGAAGTTCCACGGCTCGGTGAGAATATGACACTGCCTACAACACCACTTGGTCGGGAAGTACGAGGACAAGACAATGGCGATTCCTTTCATGCCTAAGCAGAATGACACCACATATGATGATCACGGCTCTCCCGGGGGAGGCGGCAATATTGATTGGGATCCGCTCTCTCTCTTCTATGAGGGGCGATCGGATACACCCAATGCAGTGAGAAACATTCTCGCCGATCTGCACAATGTGGTGGAGGAGATTTGCGGACCATTGGAAATTGACTTTTCAGGCGACCAAATGTCCGCACCATTCGCCGGCAACGTTTGGCAAGGCAAAGATAGCCCAGGCGTGCTGGCGAACACCGTTGTCGCTCCAAGCAATGCAGTTCTTCCGTAACAGCCATGGCAAACAATTCCAATAACGCCTACGAAGATTTCGCAAACGGTCTCCTGGGAAAGGAGACAGATGAAAGCTCGTTGCCGGTTCTTGATTACATGCGCGAGTTCTCATCTCTGTCCAAGCCGACCACACTTTCTCTCGCCGCGCAAGATGAGTACCTGGCGCTCCTCGGCTTTCCGAGAGCAAGCGACGTCTTGATTGAAGCAAATGGAGACTTTCAACCGGAAGTAATGACGAACGACCAGGTTGCATACTGGGACAATATGTCAAAGGTCGTCGGATTTTCCCTGCTGGGATTTGAAACTGGTTGGGATGGAAATTTATTCAATGCGGCTGACGATGCCTGGAGGGCTCAGGTCAATCAAACCAATGGAGTCAATCCGCATCGGCCTGGCCAGGCCAACTACTGGTGAGGACGTGATGGTGGCACCGCTATCGTTTGCAGAAATTCTGCCAGTATTGATGCAGCTGCGCGTACGGAAGCGTGGCGAATCCGCTGAGTATTGTGCCGAGCATTATAAAGTGCTGCTCTGCGCTGATGGCACTAAAGCCCTGGCCAGGTTTTCGCGAGAAGGAAAGATTATCAGAGTATCTCTCATTGACCGCTTTGGAAATTACATAGCCTGCAAACGCGCAGAGCACGGTGGTTGGACCGAAGAGGGGCGCATCGAAAGTGGCTGGGAATGCTTGCCTGATAACACTGGTTAATTAGCATTGCCTTTGAACGAGTTGAAGATCAGCCGCCAGCCGGCTGATTTTTCGCTTCTGCGCCCTCACACTGCTTCTGCGCCCCGGGCTGTACCTCGTTGCCGGCGAAGTTTTGCCGCCAGTGTGGGCGAAACATCCACCTCGCGCCAACAGCGCGAGCGAATACGGATTAACTTCGTCTGCATTTGCTCTGCGAGCGCAGCCTGCGCCGCTAACGGCGCGAACCGCAACGAACGCTTTGCATGCGTACTTCCCCCGGTGCGGAACTTGAAAACCTGTTGCACAGTATCCAGGCGCCGCACCACAACAGGCGGCACTGATATCGACAAAAAGGACTGTCTTACCAATACCGTTATCGAGACATAACAATGATCAGCACAGGCAATCTCTCATTACTGCTTCTTCATCATAAATGGAGCCGCGGTTCGGCAAATGACACAGGAATTCCACAAAGGTCTGGCAATGTGTCTGCCAAAGGCAGGTTTCGCCGAATGCTGTCTCAAGTGGCGCCGGTTGGTGGCAATCAAGCGCAAAAGCTGGACGCCCCTTGGTCCGTTACGGATATCAAATGCTTCAAAATCGCGAGTTGTCGCGAAACTCAGAAAACTAGGAGGGAATTGGCATGAGTGAGAGTGACGCATATTATGCGCGGCAACTAGCAAGCCAGATTGAGAATGCTTATCGTGAAAATCCTACCAATTTTCACAACCAACTTCTGAGCATTCTGACAGGGCCAGATGCCGCCAACAATTACTTCAACAATCCCAATATACAACGTATGGCTCTGGCGCAGCTGGAGCAATCAGGCACGCTGCCGAGCTTGATCGTCACTGAGTTTGGCAATGATAAGGCCATGAGCAATTATGGTCATGGGTATTTCAATGTCGGAGAAGCATTGCTGGGAAGAAGCTTCGCCGGTCCAGGGACAGCGCGCTACTTCAGCGTCGAGGACTTCCAGGCCCTTGCACGTGGTCAAAATCCGCGCGGCTGGAACGCAGCGCCTGACGCTGCAACCGCCTTCCTCGCTGGCGCGGTTCTTTCTCGATTTGACACAATCAAGGGCAGCTATGGCGAACAGCACTCCAGCAACTCCATCAACACCCTTTTCGAGGATAGCAATAGTGCCGGTATAACGATCGGCGACATAATCACCTGGGGTGGTGCCACAACCTGGGACTCAGGGCATGATGCTCTTGTGGCCCAGTTGCGGCCCCAAGTTGAGAATGCAGTGACATTGGCTTCCGACTCCAATAGCAGCAACAGCCTTTTGAGAAATATCGCCAACAACCAACCAGTGTCGCGCGATCAGCTTTACCAGCTGATTCATGATCAAAATGCTTTCAGCCAACTCACCGCTTCGCAGAGAAATGCTGTTCAATATCTCTACGACCATTATCCAAAAATTGTCGGCATGGATACGCCTCCGGCTAGCGGCATTACGAAGTCACTTCTCGAGCGCTATGCAGACGTCATGGGCACCAGCCTCATGGTGGCAAGGCAGAACACTACCGACCGGGCAGCTGTTGGCCTGAATAGCGACGCCGTCAGCGCACCAGTAAATGATGCTACGTCGCAGATGCCTCGCGCCGATGCGCAGAATGCCCTCACGATCTTGACTGATGCGCGCTTTTCGCAATACACGACAACGGAGCCCGGTACGAATGCCCCGGTGATCACGCGCGCCAACTTCAATGCTTTGCTCAATGATCCTCGCCTCTTGCCAGCGGAACGCGACATGCTGAACAGAGTGCCCTTCT
>DATNRC010000485.1:0-8990 GCA_036703705.1 Candidatus Obscuribacterales bacterium | reverse complement strand
AAATCCATCGTGGCACCCGAGCGGAAAATATATAGTCTTTCAGGCTGTGGATCCGTCTTTGGGTCTCAAAGCGATGACCAAAACGTTGTTGTACAAGATCTATACGTCACCGGGCGCCGGAGTGCAGAACAACATCTGGATTATGTCCAGCGACGGAAAACGCGTTTGGCAAATGACTCGATTTCGCAATAAGAACGAAGGCGTTTTGCATCCGCATTTTTCACCGGATGGAACGAAGCTCATCTGGGCACAACGTATTAACAATGAAAAAGGCATCGGGCGCTGGGTGATGAAGCTCGCTTCATTCACCGAGAAAGGAGACGACATATCCGTCAAAGAGATCAGTACGCTGACGCCTGGAAACATGCTCTTTTACGAAACGCATGGCTTTTCCCCTGACGGCAAGAAGATCATTTTCACGGGCATGCCACCAAAGGGGCTCTGCGCGGACTTTGACATTTATACCTTCGATCTCGACGGCGGCACATTGATGTGCTTGACCGATCCCAAGTTGCGCCAATGGGACGAGCATGCACACTTCACTCCTGACGGCAAGCACATTGTCTGGATGTCGAGCATGGGAAACCCTCAGTCTCCGGCGCGGCTGAATCAAATACATGTAAAAACCGACTTCTGGATCATGAATGCCGACGGCAGCGGAAAGAAGCAAATCAGCTTCTTCAATGATCCGCCTGGCACAGGCTCGAAGAAGAAGGAGAAGAAGAAGCGAGTGATCGCCAGCGATTTATGCATTTCGGGAAACGGCAGATATCTCTTCGGCTACATCCAGGACCCAGGCACCGTTGTTCGCCCCGGTTCCGTCGTGCGAATCCCCTTGCCGTTTGACTACATGCACTGACCGCCCTTGGCATTCGCAAATCAAGCGCCAAATTTTCAGCGGGATTCGTTCATAAGTGTGAGCACGGAAATCTCGGGTGGCACGCAGAAACGAACTGGAAGAATACTAGTTCCAATGCCAGAATTTACAAACATGACTTTTCCGCTTTCCACAATCAGGCCCTTTGCGTAGCGCGATCCATAATCGATTGCTCTATTAGCACTTCATTTCCGCATCAGCTTATGTATTCTGCGAGCTTCCTCATAAACTTGCTCCGCTTCCTTGACGTTACCGTTTCGGTTGAGCATATCAGCGTAGCTTTCCAGAACGGATGCATACTCCGGCACTGGCTGCGGAAGTTTTTTGAATCTCACAATTGCCTCCTCATACAACTTTATCGCTCCTGCCATGTCGCCCTGCGCGTTTCGCATTCGAGCAAGGTCACGGTACTCCAGCAGCGTCAGAGGATGGTCCTGCCCTAAATTGCTTGCTTTGATCGCAAATGACTCTTGGTATAGCTTCTCAGCTTCACTATGAGCTTCTCCTCGCTCTAAACGCGAGGCTGTATGGTCGATTCTTTCTGCCATTCGCAGGCATTGCAACTGCCTCTTGTAAGCATTTAGCAAGCTTGTCGTCTTACTAAAGGCATGTACCTGCTCATCCACCCTGCACATTCCCTGCAAATTCTTCTGGATAGGTTCCAGAAGCGCAATTTTAGAGTGCGTTTCCAGATCAGGGTCCAATTCGATCAGAGTCGCGGCCTTTTCGTACAGTTCGAGTGAGTGCTTCTTGTCGCTTTCGGCGGCTTCTTGAGCACGCTTACACGTATCACTTCTCGATGCAGCTCGTTCAACTATCGCTATCTCGCCTTTCTCTCCTGGTGTGTTTTCCTTACGCCAGGAAAGGATACGTGAGTAAATCCTTGCCGCTTCTGCGAAAAAACCAACCTCTTCGAAATAGCGAGCATTGGTTTGAAGAGTTGGGATTGTGCTGGTAGTGATTCTAAATGAGGTCAAAACTCCGTCGAGAAAAGACATTCTCTCCTTCAAACTCATCACCCTCTGTAAGGGTCTCGCGTCATCGACTGAGGTCCAAGTGCCTTGTCGACCTTCGCGGAGAGGCTCGAATTGAGGAACAAGCACTTCATGTATGGATGAGCGGGATTGGGAGGGTAGTTCGTCCGCCATTCGCTCACCTTCCCGCAAAACACGTTCATGCTGAGACATATGAGGACATAGTGGCTCTTCCGCCCAAGCGAGTGAATTGCATGCGAGCAGTGAAACCGTCATTAGGAGGTAGCGTGCCGTGTGCGACATTCCTGCTCAAGTTCCTGCAGCGATCTCCCAGAATCAGCATACCTCATCCACAGTCGAAAGTAATCACAACAGGTGAGCAACAAAATGGTTGCATGGTTCAACGCGTACAGTCCAGACGTGCGATTTCGCTTGAGCTAAATCCAGAGCAAATTAAGACTAAGAGAATATCTCGATCTCGACGTGCCTGGTAGCCGTTCGCACACCCGAAAGTTCACTCCTTTATCAACATCGCAGCGCCGATGATGCCGGCGTAGTCGCCGAGCTCGGCGCGAACTATCTCCACCTTGCGTGATGGAATTTTGAGCGCGCGGCGCCGGGCATAATCCTTCGCGACATCGAAATACAATCCGACGGCCTCGACAAGTCCGCCACCAATTATGATCCTCTGTGGATTATAGAAGTTGATGATGGTGACGAGCCCCGTGCCCAACGATCGTCCCGCTTGCACTACTGCCGAAGTGACGATTTGGTCGCCTTGAGCGATTGCTTGCTGGATCGCTTTCGATCTTAGAATGCCTTTTGTCATGTCCACTTTTTCGCGAATTGACGAGTCATGCCCGCGTTGCAAATCGGCAAGTATTTCTTTTGCCACCGCGGTTCTCGATGCATATGCTTCCAGGCAGCCGAAAGCACCACATCCGCACTGCCTGCCCTCAGGGAAAAGGACGATGTGACCGATTTCTCCTGCAGTGCCGGTTGAGCCTCTAATCAGGTTTCCTTCATGAACGATGCCCGAGCCGATGCCCGTGCCGACAAAAATGCAGACAAGATTGCGACAGTCGCGCCCAGCGCCAAAAGTTTTCTCGCCGATCGTCGCTACTTCGACATCATTGCCGAGCTTGCATGGCATGCCGTAATGCCTGGAAAGAGGCTCTGCGAGCGGCACATCATGAGCGCCAATATTGACGGCTGCCAGCAGGATACCCTTTTCGCGGTTCACCATGCCTGCGGCGCCAATGCCTATGCCTTCAACTTTTTTCTTATCGACGCCGGACTCCTCCAGTGCATCGTCGATGACCATGACAATCCGCTTGAGGACGTCTTCTTGTTCTTGCACCTGTCGAGTCTTCTTCTTGGCGGCGCCAACGAGGCGTCCTGTTTCCAGATTCACCACGCCGGCTGAGATTTTGGTGCCGCCAAAATCGACTCCAACTGCGTACTTGTCCATCAATCAATAAACCCCGACCAACCGATCATATTTTCGACGGTTTGCTTCTCAATTGCCACAGGAAATTCCAACCCTGACAACTGCTTGTATTGGCACATTGACAAAGGCTATCGAGAGCCAGACATCACCTGCGCTTCTTAGGCATCAGCCGCGCTTCTTCACCTGCGCGTCTTGGTCCTCAGCTGCGCTTTTTAAAGAGCGCAAGCGGATTTCTAAACGGGTTCTTGATCAGCTTCTTCCAGCCTTCAGATTTCGTGTCCGCCTCCACACCGTGTTCACGACTGGTTCTGTGCCCAACAGGGCGTGGCGTTTCTTTCGCATTTTCTGCCTGAACTGGCGTCGGTTGTGCGAGCTCGGACGGGAAGGGCTGCGGCGAAAGTCCGGCATCCGTTGCATTTGGCAACCGTCCATCATCGCTCTCCACAGCGGGCGGCGTGTCTTCATTTTTCCAGGCAGATGTTTTGTTTGCCGTGCTGTCGACGCCGAGGTTGCCAGGCACTACGACAGGCACCACAAAATTGTCCAGGCTGCCCAGAATAGCTTTGGCCCCGCCGACTTCGGCGGACTGGCGCGGAGCGAAGGAGTTGCTTGGCACCAGGAAGCCGTAGAGGTCGTGACGCGGACTGTATGAACCGTTGTACGGGCGCTCAGCCAATCCGGCAATGCGCTCATCAAGAATTGCTATCGAGCTGGCGACCCTGCGTTGGTGCGTCTTGGCGCCTCTGGTCACGGCCTGGCCGTTAACAACCATCGTGGTCGAGCCGCCGCCGTCGAGGTTGAGCGCGTCGACAGCGCCGAGATCCCTCAAAAATTTCGCCATATCCCAGAGTGTATGCGGACCTTCAACAGTGACGAGGAGCAAATGATTGCTCGCTGTGACACCGGCAGCGGTGCGAGCTGTAATGTGACTCCCTGTCCAGCGCTTGCTGAATCGTTCTTCTTTCAAGTCGAGGTAGAGTTTGCCGTCCTTGATCAACATCGGCCCCCCGCTGACGGCGCTCACAACGTCTTCCCAAACCGCCGGACGGGTCTTCCAGTCGATGTCCACGACGTCTCCCCGCCGCAATTTGGAGATAGCGCCCTTCTTAGAATCCGAAAGCACGTATCCGCCCCAGGGTATGCCCATCGTCGCGGTATCCGTGTCGACCACCTCACCCTGAGCGTTTACGGCAACAAGACAGCCTTCATATGGAAGCCGCACGTAGCTGCCCCATCTGCGCGTGTAGGCGATGAGCCGAGAACCGGTGCGCCGTGGTTGATTGATGTTGTTGACCCAAATGGTGGGGATTTCGGGATTGGACGTGGTCAGCGTGCCGTACAAATTAACGCGCTCGATGCGAACGAAGCCGTTGCGAGTAATGCCCATGGAAACACGATCGAATAACGGACCGGCTACCCATTCGCCGTCGATAATGAGGGTGCCGAGCGGAGTGCCGTTGAATTTGAAATAATTGGCGTTGACGGCGGCGATGGCACGGCTTTCCTTGGCATGATCGGTGACGTCTTTGAGATGGCGGAAATCGTCGCCGGCAAGGACGGGGCGAACTTTCACAGGCGCGTTGACTAAATCGACATCGAGAACATTGATGGTAAGCGCACCGCGATAAAACTTATGCACCACGCCGGGCGCCAGAGTATGGACGTTCAATTTGCCGGTCAGTGTCTGCGGTGGAATTGCCTTGGCGGGCCGCGCCTTTGCTGCTTTCTTTGCGCGCGCGTTTCCTTTCTTTGCCTGCCAGCGGCTGGACGATTTACCCTTCTTTGAGCCGCGAGCCGTCGAGCGCGTCGTAAAGCTCTTGCCCGTCGACTTCGAATGCGTCTTTACGACCCGGTGGAGTCCGGATGTCCTCAGTGACTTCACGGGACTGGGAATGACTATGCCGATGGACAGCGCGCTCTGGCAGCAAACGAGACTCATGACGCCAGCCAGAAAAGAGCCTTTTGAAGCCCGAAAGATTTTGGCATTCATGCTGTCAAGATCCAGAAGGCTTCTTTGCATCGATGTATCCTTGCCGGGGTTGGGAGTCCAGTCACAGAGCGCCTTAAGCGTCTTATACCCACAATTCTGGTCACTTCATCGCTTTTGGCAAATTATTTTGTGGCTGAAATCAGCTTGGCATCAGCATTTTTCACCACAGCGCGAGATCGCGGGCGTTTTGCGGCGAGGTGCGCAAACGTCCGAAATCCTTGTCAACACGACAATCCCGGCAACCATCGCAGATATCCAGTGGATACACAGCGGAGCAGCGGTTGTCAGACAACTTTCATCCTACAACACAGTGCTCAGTTTCGCTTGGGTTCGCAATGACCGTGCAGGCGCGACTCTGAGACACTGCCGCGCCAAGAGAGGGAGCTGGCGCGACTCAAAAAAGTTGCGTGCTCCGAACTACCGGCGCACAGCCTTTGAAGCCATCTTACGTTTCACTTTGACGATGGAAACGTGGCCATTCGACAAGAACAGGAGCTACAACCACTATGCGGCCATCTTGCGTTTCACTTTGACTTCTGAAACCCGGTATTTGTCCAGGCTGACGACTTCAAACTTCAAATCCTCGTATTCGACGACCTCACCGGGAGCTGGAATATGTTCGAGAAGCGAAAGAAGTACCCGAATCATAAGCAGGATTAACGAAGGCCACGCTGAGCCATCTTTATTTTGCTTGCGGCTGTTTCTTTGCTGTCAGGTAGCGCTCGGTGTAGGTGGCAACCAGTTGTTCTCTTTCGCTTTCGGGCGCAAGAGGAAAGCCTAACTCGACACGCTGTTCGAGGTAACCACGGGCGACCTGCTCTGACAACTTGCGGATTTTCAAAATCGTCGCCATGCGCTCGTCCCTTCCCAGCACGCCTCGCGCGTCCAAAAGATTGAACAGATGCGAGCACTTCAGTATTTGCTCGTAAGCCGGCATAATCAGTCGCTTTTCTATCAGCCGCTCAGCTTCCTTGGCATGCATGCCAAATAAAGTTTGCAAGAACCGCGGATCGCTTTCCTGAAAATTGTAGGTCGATTGCTCGACTTCGTTCTTGTGATAAAGCTCACCGTAAGTGACTTTCTCATTCCATTTGATGTTGTACACATTGTCGACATTTTGCAAGTACATTGTCAGCCGCTCGAGTCCATAAGTGATTTCCGCCGCTACCGGCTTCACTTCCAGACCGCCGGCTTGCTGGAAATACGTAAATTGCGTTATTTCCAAACCGTCCATCCACACTTCCCAGCCCACGCCCCAGGCGCCAAGCGTGGGCGATTCCCAGTTGTCCTCGACAAAACGAATGTCGTGATCGAGCGGATTGACGCCGAGCGCCTTCAGGCTCTCCAGATAAACATCCTGGACGTCGTCGGGTGACGGCTTGAGAATCACCTGATACTGAAAGTAGTGCTGAAGACGATTTGGATTTTCGCCATATCGGCCGTCCGTAGGTCGCCGCGAGCCATCGACACAGGCCATATTCCAGGGCTCGGGACCAAGCACGCGCAAAAACGTCCCCGGGCTCATCGTCGAAGCGCCCTTTTCCAGGTCGAAGCACTGCATCACGACGCAGCCCTTTTTGTCCCAGAATTCATTGAGCGAGTTAATTACTTGCTGAAATGTCAGAGCCATTTGAACACCTCGATGTCCGGTCCGTGCTTCAATGCCTCAGACAGTGCACGCACCGACCGGCTTTTCAGTTTAGCAGAGGCATCCCGGACCTTCAATCGAACAAGGCGCTGCTCTATTCCACAGGTCGCCCATTTTGGTGCAACTCATGGAAGTGTTCAACCAGCACGAAGCTCAAATCCAGGTGAGCAAAGGCTTGCCGCCATTACGGCTAACAGCGCGCCTCTTTAGTCCGCGCCTTCAGCAATGATTTCTTCTTCTGGATCGCCAATATTGATTGCAATATTATTCCAACGCACGAACTGTACCTCCGCGGTGGCAGGGGAGTAGGAATAATATCTGAAGCGCTCGCAATTGCAGAAGCGAATTAAGCTTCTTGCAACCGAACTTAACTCTTTGCAAATCTACTTAACACAAGCCGGCGCACTATTGATGATCGATCATGGGCCGCGCACAAGCAAGCTGGAGGATTAAGCAGCGGCAGACGAACGCGCCACCGCTGACGGTAGCACCAACAGCGATCGGCGCGCAACCAACTCCCCGCCCGCGAGCGGGCGGCGTCGAAGCAACTCCCGGCCTGCGACCGTTCGGCGTGTACACACGGCGCCTGCCCGCGAGCGATCCGCACGGAAACAACTCCGCGCCCGCGAGCGATCCGCATGGAAACAACTCCGCGCCCGCGAGCGATCCGCGTGGAAACACTCCCCTGCCCGCGATGACCGCAGCCGGCGACCTAAGCAGGGGCAGCTGGCATGGCAAACGGCAAGATTAACCGGGAGTCTTATTCTCCTTTTTTGTGCTTCCTGCTTGTTTCGCAGCATCTTTTTGTTCTTTTGCTTCTTTCTTTATCGCTTCTTTTTGGGCATCGGCACCTTTCTCGACGGCGTCCTTTTGTTGCTCGGCCGCCTTGCTTATTTCGTCCTTTTGCTTATCAAGGCTTTCCTTTTGTGCTTCGATAGCCTTTTCGGTCTGCTCTTTCCGCTCTTCAATTGCCTCTTTCTTCTCATCGGCTTGTTTCTCGACCGTATCTATGGCGCGCCGTTCTCTTTCAGAAATCTGCTGCACTTGAGGGTTTTGCGCGCATCCGGCTAAAAGCGCCAGAACGGAAAGCACTGCTATAGGCATTCTTGCGTTCATACTTTCACCTCACTTAGCCTTGCTTGCTTGCCTATGCAGACGGAAGAGCGCCCACCGCGTTGCACTTGTCTCATGCATTGTTAATTCAATTTACAGACCGCCCTGCCTTCGCCCTTCAAAATGTGACTAACTCTAGATATATAAGACTGTTTGACTAAAAAGCCGTGCAAGCGGGCATAACCGGCCTGGCGGGTCCTCTTACTGCTTTGCAAGGAGACACAGTGACACAAGCAGAAGCTCGAATCGACAAGAAGACGGAAGGACTTGGTTCGGCTCAAGTCAAGGCTCTCAGCGCAAAAGCCAAGACCCTTTTGGACAACATGAACAAAGTGCTGGTGGGGCAGTCCACGGCGGTTCGCCTGGCAGTCACGGCCTTTTTCGCCGGCGGGCACCTCCTTATCGAAGATGTGCCGGGTGTAGGCAAGACGCTGCTTGCCAAATCTCTATCCATGTCGGTGACGGCCAGTTTCAAGCGCATACAGTGCACTCCCGACCTTTTGCCGTCGGACATTTCGGGCGTCAGCATATTCAATCAGAAAGACGCCTCTTTCAATTTCATCCCCGGACCCATATTTACCAACATCCTTTTGACAGACGAAATCAATCGCGCGACGCCGCGCACGCAGTCGAGCTTGCTGGAAGCAATGGAAGAAAACCAGGTGACAACGGACGGCGCCACCCGCAAGCTTCCTGACCTCTTTTTCGTCATCGCCACAGAGAATCCGATTGAATACCACGGCACCTTCCCACTACCGGAAGCCCAGCTCGACCGTTTCATGCTTTGCATTTCGCTCGGCTATCCAAATCCCATGCAGGAGCTCGAGATTCTCGATAAGACCCTCGAACAAGACGGCTTCACAGTGGAGCCGGTGCTGTCGCTGGAAGAGGTGCTGAAGGCAAGACAGGCGGTGAAAAGCGTCTATGTCGAGCAGTCC
>DATNRC010000484.1:0-8565 GCA_036703705.1 Candidatus Obscuribacterales bacterium | reverse complement strand
GACGCCTGCGTCAAGGTTTTGCTCAGTCATGCCGACAGCAAATTGCTCCTCTTTCCGCAAGGGCATCTCGAGGTAAGCGCCAGGAATGCGCCGGAAAGCTACCGCAAGGGCGCCGCCCGCATCGTCAAACGCGTCCAGTCGCTTGTGAATGGGCAGCCACTTGCCTATTTGCCGATCGCCATTTACTACAAAGACACGCCCGAAGGTAGCAGTCTCGGCCGGCGGCTGCTTCATCGCCTCATAACGGCCGGCCTGCATGGCGGCAAGAACTTCATCAATTTCATTCTCCGCTGCTCATGGAGATTGCGGGTGCTGCTCGGCAAGCAAAGTCGGGCGGTGCCACCACGCCAGGTATCACTGTTCATGAGCACGCCGAAGTACGGTGTCGTTGTGGCAATAGGCAAGGCCATTCCTGCCGCGCAGCTGCCGGACGATCCGGCGCATGCCACCCGTCTCATCCGCGACCGCATCGTCGTCCTTTACGAGCAAGCGCGCGCGGCCTGAGGGAAGACTGACAACAGCCGCGTCCCAAAGTCGCTCTGCGTCTAGGAGATCGTTATGGCAAAACAAAATACAACCACTACGTTCGTACCTGGCTCGAGCATCGTCGTCTACTGGGAGGCGAATCGCGCGAGCAAGAGTCCCAACGCAGTCAAGTCGAACAAGACTGACAGCGGCAAGACCAAAAAGATCATTCTTCCAGTGTCCGATGCCCAAGGGCCACAGCCGCGACCCGGTGAAGTCTGGCTCTGCCGCATCGAGAAAGTGACCAGCAGATCCGAGACGCACGGCGCCATCTTTGTTCGCCCCGTGTCGCGCAAGCTGGAGTATCACTTCGAAGGCGTCTGGATCGATCCTGTGAAGGCGCAGCTCAGCGCCACCGTCTTGCAGGATCCCCGGCGCAACCTGATGTTCGAAGGCGATCAGGGGGTCGGCAAATCGACCATCGCTCACGCCATCGCCAAAACCCTCGGCTGGGAATACCGCAAGGTTTCCGGCGGCCTGATCAAGAAATTCGTCTTCATGCTCGGCCGCTATGTTCCCAGCTCCGACGGCACGCCCATTGCCGTCGATTCCCTCTCCGCCGACTTGCTCAAGCGCCTCGGCGACTTCGACATGACCGATGAGGGCGGCACGCTCGGCTTCGGCTCGTCGAGCAATCAGGCGTTGTTTACCCTGCTCGTGAGACACGTGCTCGCATCGGGAGGGCGCTCGCTGACGTTCAAGTGGATGGACTCGAAGCTGGTTGAGGTTTTGCGGGAGGCACGAGAAAACCCGCACAAAACCTTCCTGCTCATGATCGACGAATTCTCGCGCATCGACGAAGACGCACGCGACGCTCTTCTCGATGTCATCGAAGGCAATTCGCGCTTCCTGCGGCTGCCCACCGGCGAAGAGATTCCTGTGTCCAAGAACATCGTCTTCATGTCCGCAGGCAACGTGGGCGAGGGCTTCACGGTCAAACGCGAAGACGCCGCCGCAAAAGATCGCTGGGTGATCATCAAGATCAATGTCATGCCGCAGCCGGAGGAGCTCGCGCACTGCATGCGCCTCTACCCGACCTGCCCGAAGGATGAGCTGGATCTCGCGCTCACCATCGTGAACAAAGTGCGCGAAGCACGCAAAGACACCAAGATGCGACTTTCCAAGACCGTCTCCACGCGCGGCGCGGAGACGATCGCCATGTTTCTCGCTGCCGGTTTCGGCATTGACGTGGCCCTCGAAACAGCAGTGGTCAATCAGTATTCGGGAACAGCCGACAACGGTGCCTCCGAAGCCGGACGTGTGGCCAGGCTCATCAAAGACGAGCTGGAGAAGAAGAAGTAACAGCTTTGAGTGGTCGCTCGTCAAAGCAAGTGAGTTATTCCTCCAGGCTGACAGGCACTTAAAAGGAGCAAGATTATGGCAAAGAAGGACAGGGGCCTCACGCCCGATGAATTGGAGCGTGAAACGCGCAAGCTTGCCCAGGACCTGGCCTTCAATGCCAGGTCTCCGGTAAACATTCAGCTGGTGGGCGGCAGGCACATCGCCTTCACATTCAATGCCGACGATGAGAAAAAGCAACACCAGATTCCCATCGTCATGAACCCATCCACCTTGAAGTCCGTGCGCAACAAAGAGCAGGCAATCAAGATCTGGTGGGGAATAGGCATTCATGAGCTGCTCCACCATCTCTTCCCTGCGTCCGCTCAGTACAAGACTGCTCACAAGGAAGGCTTCGGCCACCTTTTCAATCTCATCGACGACGAGCAGAACGAGCGGCGCGGGCGGGCAATGAACGACCACTGGGGCTCGTACTTGCAGGCAGTCTGCGCGCATGTTTTCTCCAGCAAGCGGCGCCTGAAAGACACCATCTCGACCGGCATCATGGATGGTGGCAAGGAAGAGAGAAAACCGCGAGGCATTGCGGCATCGAAGATCTACACGCAACGCTGGAATCAGTTTGCTTTCCACTTCCGGCTGCATGTTCCCGACCCGCCAGATCCGGTAGTGGCTGAAGCCCTGGCGCTCATCCCGCGCCGCTTCAAGGATCTGACCAAAGAGGAGCTCCTCGAGCTGGCCCGGCAAATTCACCTCGTCTTCTCTTCCGGCATCGAGATGCCCGAGGCCGAGGAGAAGGCGACGGAAGATGATGATGACGGCAAGGAGAACAAGCCGGAGGAGAATCAGCCCCAGGACAGAGCCAAGGATGAGAGCAAGGACAAAGACGAGCCCAAAGATGAGCCGGAAGAGACTCCTCTGCCGGACGTTGGCTGGGGAAGACGGCTTCTTGCAAGCAAATGGGCAAAGGCCATCTTCGCTCTTTTCGTCCTCGTCTGGGCAGGCATCCTGCTCAAAGGCGGAGTCAACTTCTGGGTGCAGGTGGCTGTCACAACCTTCATCATCGGCGGTTCCCTGATTGCATTCCTCTTCTTGCGCCGCGCCTACATAAAGGCGCTTCTCGCCTCCATGAAAGCAAGAGCTCTTCCCGCCGGCCCTGCCGGCACGGGAACGGCAGGCAGGCGGGCGTCGCCACTGATTGCGCTACCGGCCAAGCTTCTTGCCAACAAGAAGATGCGCTACACCCTTCTCGGTATCACGGGAGTAGCTGTCGGTTATGGGCTCTTCGAGCTTTCCAGAGCGGTCGCTCTGCCTCTCTTCTTGCTCATGGTCGAAGTTCTTCTCATTGCGCTGGCGGTAATCATAGGCAAGCGGGTGAAGACAAAGGCCGACAAAGACAAAGGCGAGGTCGGCAAATTTTCAACAGCCGCCATCATCGCGCTTGCTCTGCTCGGCCTTTGCGGCATGGCGTACACGGTAGGAACAATGATGGGCTGGGGCTGGCTCATCATTGCGCCTCTGGGCGGCCTTTCGGGCATGATTGTTGCCGTTTTGATCGTGGCCTTGCTTGCCAAAGCGCAAGAGAAGGGCGGCCGCGGCGGCTACGTCAGAGAGAGCTACTGGACGCGCCTCAGGCGCATAGTGCGCGAAAAGGTGGAGGACATCTGGGAAGGCTTCTTGCGTGCTTGCGCAAAAGCACGTAAGAAAGTCGCGAGGTTCTTCTCCTGGCTCTTCGGCCTCATCACCCGCGGCTGGGGCCGGCTCATGAGTCGTGTTCTTGTTCCATCGTGGCTCTTCATCGCCAGGTGGTCGAAGAGAGGATACTGGAAAGTTGAGCCGTGGCTGAGCAGGCTCTGGCGTCACACCATGTTCCGTCTGGCTGTGGTGTCACTTCCGGTGGCAGCGCTTTTGCTCATGCTGTACGCTGTGCTCTTTACCGCCAGCAAGATCAGCATCTGGCTGCTTATCGCTCTCCTCATCCTTCTTCTCATCCTCCTCTTGCTCGGTTTCCTCTTCCGCAAGAAGATCAAGCAGTTCGTCATCAACGAGCTTCTCATGCCCATGCCCAATCTCATGGATCTGGCCATGAAGGTGCCGCTGGACATGGAGACCGAATGGTTCGTCCAGGTGGATGACGTCGTTCCCGTGGAAGCCGACCAGAAGCTTCTCGATGAGCTGCTGCCCAAGGTCGCGATCTTTGCCGAGCAGCTTCGCCCTTACTTGAAGAAGTGCGGGCGCCAGCCGGTCGACCGTGACGGCGAGCCTGAGGGCTACGATTTGTCGGACGATCCGGAGCTGGTTTTGGTGGGCGAGTCGTCAATCTTCGTCAATGACGACATCGTGCCCAAGCCGTCGGTGCACATCGAGGTAGCTCTCGATTGCTCGTCCTCAATGAACAGCGCCACCGTCTCGCTCAAGCCGGGCGAGAAATTCGCGCTCGGCAAATTCTTCGCCCTTGTTCTGGAGCAAGCAATGGTGAATCTGCCTGGTGTCTCCGGACACCTGTGGGGATTCACCGACCGCACCATTTACGATTGTGGAACGCCCGGCGAAGGCCGCGTCTCCGGCCTCGTGTGCGCGGGCGGCAACAACGACGCGGCCATGCTCTGGCACATGGGACAATCGGCGGCGCAGAGTGGAAAAGACGTGAAAATCCTGCTCATGCTTTCGGACGGGCAACCGTCTGAATGCTCGTGGTTGTCGCTGCACAACCTGGTTTTGCAATTCGAGCAAGAAGGCATGATACCGTGGAATTTCGCCCTCGATGTGATCCAGATTCCCGCCTTTGAGCGGTTCTTCACTGATCTCGTCGGACAGTCGATGGAAGAAGCCGTAATCACCATGGGTGAGACACTCGCTTCCATCGCTCAGGACGGCGTCTAAAGGAGGAGACTATGATCGATGAATTTGGTGCAGACCGGCAGGCCGCTGAGCCTGCCGGTAAAGCCGTTGACGAAGCGACGAAAGCCTCTTCCCAAGAAGCGAGCGGCGGTCCAAAGCGCAATGCCTCCGACCTTCGCAAGCTCCTGCGCGCGAAGATGTCTCGAGTGCTGGAGACCTCCCATCAGCTCATCCAGTTGCAAGGCGCCAAGGACAGATCGAGGGCCAATGTCCAGCAGGCGTATGCAGAATGCAAAGCCGTCATTCTGCCTGCCAGCGAAGACGAAGCCAGAGTGAAAGACTTTCTTCTCACAGCCGAAGAGCGCCAGAGCCATTACATGAGAGCGCTCGAGGCAGACAATGAGGCGGACCGTGCTCTCAGCCTGGCTCAATACGACTGGCAGACAGCCCGGCTAGAGCTTAGAGCCGCCATTCAAGAAGCGTCATCCCATGAGCTGCTCAAAGAGGACGAGGTGCTTGCCGCCGCCAATTACATGAGCAGCTGGCAGGCTTTGGTGCCCAGAGATCTCATGGCCCAGCCGCAGGTGGCGACTCAAGAAGTGCCGGTGCTCACCGATGAGCAGCTGGCGACGATCGAAAAGCTGCGCCAAGCCACATTCAAAGCTGCCATGCAGGTCGCCCGCGCCCTGAAAGAAGGGCCGACAATCGTTGCTGCCGCCACTGAAGTGAGCGATTCCAACTGGATATCGGTCAAGCCGCCGGTGCGGCCGACCGAAGAAGAAGTACAGCGCTATCTGAGGCAAGCGGAAGCAGCAACCGTGCGGCGCATGAACGCGCACAAGCAGTTGCTTTCTCTTGTTCCTCTGCGCGCTGCCATCCTCAAGGACCTGAACGCAGCCAAAGAAATCCTCAACGCGGCCGTAGCCGGCGCTTCGCCTTTCGCCCGCACGCCAAGGCGCCCCGAGTGCACTCCTGCCTTCGAGGTTGCTCTTGTCGTCCTCTCTCTCTGTGCCACCGCAGAGAATGCCATGGGCTCCGAGCCTGACACCCGATGGCTCGATAAAGCCGACCGTGCCGCTGTGACCAGCAGGGAAAAACGCCAGATTGAGGAGCTGCGGAAGCTGATGCGTCAGCTGGCAATCGCCAGGGCAACTCTCAATGAGTCAGCGACCACGCTCATAGTGGCGAAAGTCCACAAGGATGTCGAGTTCAAGCTGAGCGGCATCGCAAGGGCCAGCAACTGGCAGGAATGTCTGGCATGGCATGCCGAGCAGCAAAAGCGAAAAGAGAGCATCGCGCAAAACAATCTCGCTCAACGAACGAAAATCGAGCTCCTTGCCGAGCTGGTGAAGCAGCATGAGCGCGATCACAGCGAGGCAGCAACTGCGCTTTACCGCTACATCGTTGCCATAATGCCAGCAAAAGAACGCCCGCCGGCAAATGAGCTTCGTGCTCTGATGAATGCCGCCGCCTGGATGTGCAAACCCAATCCGAGAGACGACGAGCCGCGTCGCGAGGGTGATTACCCTATCTACTGATTGCTGCTCTCGAGGGCAGCGCCCAGTAAGCGGCAGACAGGTTCGGCGGAGGGGCAGGCAATATGCTTGCGCCTCCAGCGCATCACTCAGCGGCGAGCCTGTCGCCGCTCGTCCGTTCCAAAGAGGAGGAGATCCGATATGGCAATAATCATCCTTTTGCTGGTAATCTTATGCGCCATCGTTGTCGGGCGCATCTACGTCAAGCGACAGCTGAAGGCGCTTCAGAAAGAACGCGAGCGCAAGGCGAAGATAGCCGAGGGCATCTTCGACAGCACGACCGCCGACTCAGGCTCCAAGCGCAAGAAAAAGAAAAAGCGGAAGTGGAAGTGGAATTGGTTCAATAAGAGCGACAAGCTCGAGCCTTACCAGGGTTTCGAGAATGAGCTCCTGAAGCGCCTGCCACCGATCATCGAGCGCGTCTTAGCGACTCGCAGCGAATGTGCGGCAGCTCTCCAGTCTCTCATAGCAGCCGAGCGTGACTTCGTGACAGCGCGCCACGCACAGGAGGCAATCGCTCTTCCGGCGCGCATCGACCAGGCTGACATGCATGGCTGGCTGATCGGTGCCCGCTCTGCCCTCAGGAATGTGCGCGCGAGGGGACGAGACCTCAGAGCCTGTGAGCTTGCTTTCGCCGATGCCCATCGAGAATTCCTCACAGCGGCAGAAACGCTCGAGAAGACGCTCTCGAGCATCGAGCTCTACAACCTTGAAGACCTCTCGGAGGACGCTGACCGCATTCTCGAAATAGCGCGGGTGGCAAATGAGGAGTGCGGCAAAGAGACGATTGCGGTCAGGCCGATCGATGCGCCGCGTCACAGGCCGCAGCCCGAGACTGCCCACGCCGAAGCAGAAGAGCTGGTCAATGAGCTGGAGATCGCCAGCGGCAACTTAATCGACGCTCTCAAGGCAGCGCACCAAAAGTACCTTGCCGCGCAAGCGGAATTCGGGGCGCTTGCCGCTTCCAGGAACATGCCCGATCTCGAAGAGCCGGACAAGCCGAACGAAGAGGAAGTGAAAGAGCTCCTTAATCGCGCCCTCGATTGGGCGAATGAGGTTCAAGCGCAGGAGGCCGCTGCCGCCTGTGCTGTGCCTCCCTTAAGGCAAGCCATCGTCGAGCTTGACGCGCGGCTCAAAGCTGTCACTGAGCTCGTCGACAGACTTTCTCTCTGGCATCAGCAAAAGACCGAAGAAGCGGAAAACGAGAAGAAATCAGAGCCCTTCTCGGTCCGCCAGACGGGAGCCGGCAAACCCCACCTTGCGGGCGCGAATCATGCAACGGATGGGGAGGCTGCCGACAAGAGCGACGCCGATGCCAACGCCAAACATGTGAACGCCGGCGCTTCCGAGAAAGAGACGGCTACCCCTCCTTCCAAAGAAAAGACGGGCGCCGCTTTTGGCAACGGTGGATTGTTCGGGGCGCAGCTCTTCGGAGACGATGGCGCCAGCGCTTCAAAGGCACGCCGTCCATCTGACGGTCCGGCGGCGTTGCTCACCGACGATGAGCAGTGCTCCTTGCAAACCGCATCACTCATCTCTAACCTGGTCGCCAAACTGTCGAGCAGCTTCACCGCGTCGGCTGAAAGCTGGTCCTCCATAAAGCCGCTTGCTTACAGCAATGGCACCATCGAAGGTGCGGATGCCTCGGCGACTGCTTCACTCATCGCCGCGATGCGCAAGCTGGGCTTTGCCGTAGCGCAGCGCAACGCGGCAAAATCCAAACTGGATGCTCATAAGTCAGAAGCAGCGAGCACACTTGTTGCGGCAGAACCAGGTCTCGATTGTGCGAACGCAGAAGCGTACATTCGCGCACACCAAAAATGGTGCAGCGCCAAGGCCAAAAACGCTGAGGACTTGAAGCAGCGAAGCGATCGTCAAAAGCAAATTGAGGAGCACCTCGATGAGCGCAACAAGCAGCTCATCGAGCTTGTGAAGGCGACCGATTCCCTGGTGGGGGAGATTTGTTCGAAAGCGGCACCGGACAGGCACAGGCAATTGGATGCTGCCTTGAAAACGGCGTCTATGCTCGTGAAGCGGTATACGCCGCCGCCGCCCGAGAAGAAACCTTCAACCCCGCCTCCGGCAAGCACAAGGGCATCGTCCAGCTCCTCAAGGCAGAAGAAGAAGCGTCGCTACGGCGGCAGCTATTGGTAATGTCGACGATAGAGCGATGCGTTTTGCATCGCTCCTAGATTCGGGTATTGGTAATCGACGATGGAGCGATGGGTTCTGCATCGCTCATAGATTCGGATGGGGCAGCGCGCAGGACAGTATCCTGCGCGTCTGCCCCCTTTCGATGCACTTATGAGGAACGGCACCAGCGTTCCGGGCTTTGTCCCGACGGCCGACCACGAGCGCCCGAATGGGA
>DATNRC010000483.1:0-5134 GCA_036703705.1 Candidatus Obscuribacterales bacterium | reverse complement strand
TCGTGCGCAAGACGGTGAAGAGCGGCGGAGTCGTGGCAGCCATTTGCCACGGCGGTTGGGTTTTGGCGTCCGCTGAGGTCGTCAAAGGCAAAACCGTCACCAGCTACAAAATGATTAAGGATGATTTGATCCACGCTGGTGCGAACTGGGTGGACAAAGAGGTAGCAGTCGATGGCGGCATCGTTACTTCGCGCACACCTGATGATCTCCCCGCTTTCATGCGGGAAATCATCAAATTAATGGCACGCGTCAAAGCAACAGCATAAGTTCTGGACAGCTGCTGTTGCGCCAGAAACAGAACTCCCGCCTGTGCTTTCGTAACGGAAAACGTCGTTGACAGCTGAACAGCGGTTGTTGCGCCGGTAGTAGCCACGGTTGCGAACATTCGGACAATTACTCGGGCCAAGGCAGGAGGAGAAGATATTTCTCTCCCGAGCAATTGACGTCGTGTTGTGCAGCGGGTGTCCTCCAGTCAGTCCTGGAGGGCGAATCCGGCGCAACCTCCGTCTGCTGACCACGCTGTTAGTGTAATGATCTGAGCGTTGCAAAGATATGGGGTTTCGCCTAGGTTTTGCGAAAAACACTTCGAGACAAACACCTCATTGCGTTCAAGTGATTGCCTTTCAGTGATGGCCAATGGCCATCAAAAACGAGCGAAATTGATGACTGCGTGTCATCAATTTCGCGTCCTGGACATGAAGTTGGATCGACCAGAGTGCGAACTCAATCTCAGTGTGTGTCGTTGTTGAAACTATGTGTCAAATTTTTTGGGCTGTCTAAATTAAGTTACTGATGCATCATTTGCTGCGCGACTCTTGGCTGTGTCGGCAGAGCTTATCGAAGAACATCTTTTTGAATGCACGAAACGGCTGGATGTCCTTTTGCACTTTAGCCCGCATAATGGCGCCTTCGAATGCAGAGAGGAAGAACTCAGCCAGCTCGTTGGCGTCGAGGTCTTTGGCGATTTCGCCGTCTTCCTGCGCTTCTTTGATGACCCTGGCAAAAGACTCGCGTCTTTTGGTGATAATTTGCTTGAGACGCAGCCGGAAGACTTCATTTTGGTCTGCCATCTCCTGGCTTAAATTAGCGATCAGGCAGCCGCGGCTGCACTGTCGGCTTTCCGCTTTGGCGATCGCATCGTCTATATACTTCTTGAGGCGGTTGAGGGGTGACAACTTGGGATCAGACAGCACCTGGTCGAGCTGAGCGACGTATTTCTCATCAAACGTATTGATGACCTGGAGTCCAAAATCCTCCTTGCTTTCGAAGTAATGATAGAAAGATCCTTTGGGCACGCCGCATGCGCTCAGAACATCGCTGAGCCCGGTGGCGTGGTAGCCCTTCTCAATCATTATGTCTATGCCTGTTTCCAGCAACAGGGCGCGTGTATTTTGTTTTGTCGAGGTTTTTGCGGTCATAAGCCCAAGTTCTTTTGAAGTAGCTGCCTTAAAATAAGATTAGACCAGTCGGTCTAGCTCGTCAAGCCTGCATCTATCCGAAATTCTCCCACCTTTGGTAATGCCCCGTTGCATTTCCGGGTGAAGAAAGGGGTTGACAATTGGAGACGACCGGTCTATTCTGAGGTTGTCGATTCAAGACGACTGGTCTACTACCATAGAGGAATGGACAAATGACATGCTTCCCAATCGCAATGCAGAGCCCAATCGGGCACGAGTTGAACGGACCGCAAACTGCTGAAAGCAGCCTTCTTATCGAACTCCTGATCGCCGCCATCGAAACCGCCGGCGCCCTGTTTAACGGCCTTAAGGCGCTCATTGCTCGCGTCGCGCCGTGAGTTTAGGCAGCAAACAAACTGCCGAAATGCGGAGTCAGTGCCTTCATGAAAAATCCCAGAATTCGTGGCGTGTGTATGCGTTCAGCGCACTTCTTCCTGCAGATCCGCCACAAGCTCCGAAGCGGTTGCATATCGCGAAGCGGCGTCGATTGCTGTGGCGCGGGCGATGGCAGAGTCTAATTTTTCGCTTAGACCAGGAATCAGTTTGCGGGGATGCGAACTCGTGATGGGCTCGGGATCTTTTCCGGTGAGTGCGAAGTAGAGCGTGCATCCAAGAGCATAGATATCGCTCTGCGGGCTTGCCTTCCCGCGGAACTGCTCGGGCGGGATGTAAGAATGCTTGCCCACTACCGTACGAGTAGACGTCGTGTCAGTCTGTCTGGCAACATTGAAGTCGATCAATTTCGGCTGCCAGTTTTCATCAATGATGATATTTTCCGGCGTGAAGTCGCGGTGTATCACGGGTGGATTTTGCCCGTGAAGATAATCGAGAATTGAGCACAGTTTGACGCCGATGCTTGCGACGGTATTCTCATCCAGCGGTCCCTTCTCTGCCACCAGCGAGCGGAGAGAGTGTCCGCTGGCATGCTCGAGCACAAGATAGCAGCGATGGTCTTCGACAAAGGTGTCGAGCAGCTTCACTACCCCACAATGATCCATGCTCTTCAATAAATTCGCTTCTCTCTCGATGCTTTCCAACGTGCGCTGCTGTGCGCCGACACCGCCATGCGAAGGGAGAATGAATTCCTTCAAGACGACCAATTGGCGTTTTGAATCCTCGCTCTCGTGCTTCCCTGCACCCTGCATCGCGCAGCCAGCAAGACCGTCATTGTCCGGCGATGCCTCTGCCAGCTCGCGCCCATCCGAGGTTTCGTCCCATTGCATCCACGCTTTATAGGCTACGCCCTGACCGCCAGATCCGATCTGCTTTATGATTTCGAAACGCCCATCCCTCAGCAACGCGCCTTCTTCCAACGGTTCTGTCCTTACTCTTTGCTTTGTATTAGAGAGGCAATCGAGCCAGAGCGCGGTGTATGTTGTAGGCCTTTGCGGAACGAGCGCATTGAGGAGCTGAGGATCGAGGCGCTCAGGCGAAACGTATCGTGTAAGAGAATCAAAGAGAAGCTTTTGCTGATCAGCAAAATTGAGTCCTGAAGCAGAGAAATAGAGTTGACAGTTGTCTTTGCCGAAAAAGAAGTCGCTGGAGAATATTGAAAAAATGTACTTATGCGCAAGCCGCATATCCCGCGCATAAACATTTAAATTTATGCTTGAGAGCTCCGCAGGATTTTTCTTCGACATTGTGGCGCCCACATAAGTCGTATGCCCCCACGGAATCGTCGGACTGATGAAGCGCGGCATAAGCAAGCGCCGCCAGCGCAGCCTGATGCCTTGTTCGTTCAAGAGCAGGTGTGAGGGAGTGCAGGCCGCGACCAGCCAGAAAGCAGCCGCTGCCAGCGAACAGACACAAACAATGTCAACGAGCGCGCTGACAACATTGAGAAGTGGAAATGTTATGGCTAAGAAACCAATGACTATGAAACCAGTCATGAACAAATGCAGGCTGCCTCGCTCAAACGCGTGCAATTTCTTTTGCAGCCAGCGATATTGCTTGTAGCGCAAAACAACTTCATTGGTTCTGTCTCGCCCTATCTGGTTCGTCTTTTGAAGGAATTCGGCGCAGTCCGGATCTAGAGCCCCAATGAGGTTTTTCAATTCCTGGCTCATAGTGTCCGCGGGCAAATATTGACACAGCGAACGCAAAAATTGTTTTTTTTGCCGTGAGCCAGGAAAGCCATCCAGCGCTATGCGCATGTACATGTGAGGACCGGAGCTCGAACGTACCAGGCGCGCTGAGTGCCCATAGTAAGGGGAGTTGTCCATCTCGAATACGAGATCGGACTCCTGGTTGAGTCTCGATGGATGTCCGAGAAGCGATACATGCGACACATGTGTCCACAAGACATCAAGCAATTCAGAGCATGCAAAACAGTTCCATTTGAAACGCATGCCGGCAGGGGAGACTTCCAAGTGCGTGGGCTTGAATATGTGCTCGAAAAACAGCGCCGTGCCGAATGCGACGGCAATCAGCACTTGAATAAACGGAGGCAGCAAGAGGAAAACGGCCATCGGGAGCAGACCGGCTGCCAATTGCTCGTGTACGGCCAGGTTTCTCATATTCGAGAAGTACTTTGTCAAAAAACCTGGTGGTCGATAGGCAATAGTGCAGCATTCATCATCATCCGAGTCGGACTTCGGCGCGCCCGCATAATCAAGCCGATTCAAAAGCTCAGCCACTCGGGTGGCGTTGCTGGGTTCCGGCGGCGTTTCGTTGCTTGCGGCTGAGGGTGCTCCGCGGGCAATCTCGGCAACCGGAGTATTGAGGTGGGCAAGCATGCTGCCTGCATTTCTCTTCGCAATCGGAACGGCAACTGCCGGTACGCTTGCGCTACTGCTCCGGAAAGGCGTTGCATCGCCCTTGCGGCATGGCGATGGGGATTCCAACCCCGGATCCAGGGCATTGATCAACATCGGGTCAATTCGTCTTTCCTCCATACAACCTTGCAGCACCAGAGACAGTGCGCGGCGGTCATACGGATCCAGCCCGTCGATGTGGAATCGCAGGTTGAAATAACCATTACCCTCAGGGGACCAGAACGTCGGATAGAGAAAGCACAAAAGAAGTGTTTCATAACCGCTGATTGCTTCGCGCGGCACGGAGAATGTGACCAGAGCATTGCAGGGCTCACTGAAAATGCCCATCATGGCAAGTTTGGCGTTTCTGACGCTTGTCCACGGAATAGGAGGTGAATAAGACTTTCCCCACCACGTGTGCCAGGCGAGCTGAATTCCTCTCTTGTTCAACCAGATTTGCTTTGGATACATGCAGTTTTGCGCTTCTTCCATGACGTAGCCGATACAACTCACTGCCAGCACGGTCAGGAACATTGTCCAGGGTGAAAGCAGAGTCACCACGCCTAGTGTCAAAAACAGGACATAAACAAAGAACCCGACGACGAGGACGGTGCTCAGCCTGGGAAACTTGAGGCGGCGGTGGGTGTAGGCAAGAACAAGCGACTCACCCTCATCGAACGCGACCGTGGGAACTGGTCGAATTTGCAGACGGTGTGCGAGCGTTGATTGAAAGGTTGACTTCATGCCCGACGATCCTTATATATTGCGCGCCGATTGGTGTTGCTCTGGCGATTTGCGGGCCTTCACACATGGAGGCACCCCTCGGAGAGGCGAGCGATTGCTGCCGGCAATTGCAATCGAGGAAAGTTGATTGCGCAGCTTAATCACGCAGCCGAATTGGACATCCTTTCGAGTGTCGCGGCA
>DATNRC010000482.1:0-2999 GCA_036703705.1 Candidatus Obscuribacterales bacterium | reverse complement strand
AAAGAAGCAGATGGCAGTTGTCGTCGCCGCCGGCAAAAATCTTGGGCTGCTTGCGAATCACTTCATAGTCCACTTTGTCAACCAGGCGCAGAGCACCATATCCGCCACCAACACAAAAAATGCCGGCAATGGCTTCGTCCTGCCAGAACTTCAGAAGATCGCTCAATCGCTCTTCATCGGTGCCGGCCATGGGCCCGTGTATTTTGAGAACGTTTTCCCCTACAACAGGTTTGAAACCCATGTCCTCGACGACTCTCACGGCAAGACTGATTGTTGCGGGATTGTGAGGGCGGCCTCCTGGGCAAACAAGCGCTACGCTGTCACCCGGCTTAAGCGGGCGAGGCTTTAAGAGTTGAAGCGACCTTTCCGCAACCGCTGATGAGCTCCCTGTTTTCGCCTTAGCCATCGTATTCAACCCCATTGTCGATACCGCAGAAAACAGCGCGGCTTTGGAAGCAAGTGCAACAAGTGAGCGGCGAGACATCTTGTGATCGAACGTCTCGCACCTCATGTGGTGGCGCTCTCTTCGATTTTAAAGACAACGCCCTTTGGACCGGCATCAAGACTGGCCGTGACACCAAGAGGAATGGTGAACTTCTGTTTGCTGTGCCCGAAGCGCAGTCCATATACGACAGGAATGCCCAGATTGCCCAATCTCTCTTTGAGCACGCGGTCGAGATTGAAATTGAGAGGAAAGCTTCGCCTTCCGCTGCCGCCGGGGCGGCAGTTGGTGCATTCACCAATGATGACGGCAGCCGCCTTTTGCAGACTGCCAGCCAGCAAAAGCTGAGTGAGAAAACGATCTATGCCATGCGGCTCGTCATCGAGATCTTCGAGAAAGACGATTTTTCCCGCCGTTTCCATCTCATAGGGTGTGCCCATGAGCTGCTTGATGAGAGTCATGCAACCGCCCGTCAGACGTCCTTTCGCTTTGCCTTCGCGAATGATGAATCGCGTCGGCGGACCTTCGGGGCTCCACGGCTCCTTCGGATTATTGTCGGCAATGAGACCGAGCGGCCTCGGCGACATGAGCGCCTTTATGTAATTGTGATATGTGTACGGCCCTTCGAAAAACGATCCCATCATCGGCCCGTGAAAGGTCACCAGTCCGGTTTTTTGATGAATGGGGATCAATAAGCCCGTCGCATCGCTGTAACCGATGATGATCTTCGGGTTTTTGGCGATCAAATCAAAATTCAATTTCGGCAGAAGGCGTGCCGCGCCGTTGCCACCGCGCAAAGGCATGATCGCCTTCACCTCCTTGTCCGCCCACATATTGTGGAAATCCTCGAGGCGAGCCTCATCGGGGCCGGCGAAATCACTGTAGCTGTCAAAGAGATGCTTGCCCAGCTTGTATTTGAGGCCGAGTTTTTTGAGCCATTGAAAAGTAAATTCAATCTCCGTGTCGCTGTCCATCGGGCTTGATGGAGCGACAATTCCTATCGTGTCGCCCTTGCGAAGATGCGCCGGCTTGATGAGCTGTTTTTCTTCGGGCGCTGCGCCGTTTTTTCGCCCGTTCGCCGCCTGAGTACTTTCGGCTGCCTCATCTGCTTCAGCCTTGTCGCGCATACCCACCATGAGCGCCGATGCGACAGCGACAAGCAGGTTTCGTCTGCCAAAAGGACGATCGCCTGCTATTGTGCCCGCTGTCTCCATAGCTGACCCATTCTCCTCTCTCTTTTCGAACTTCCGAGATTTTAGCATTCTAAGGAAAAACGATATTTCTCCAAGTCGCGCGCGCTCAGGCAGCAACGAAATTCGCCCATCCGCGATATAGTTATGGCAGCAAATCCACGTTGTAGCTGCGTTGCAGTGGGACCATATGCTGAAAACTCAATCCTTGCCGTCTCATTCGGCAAAACACGCCAATCTCTTCACGCCCGAGCAGCGAAAGTGGCTTGACAAGGCAAGAGAATTCGCCGATTCCATTCCCCTGGAAGACGTGATCAGGTCCGACGTGGACAACAAATTCCGGCGCGACCTGTTTGAGGCTGCCTGCCAAGAAGGACTGGGCGCGCTGCCTTTCCCTACAACATATGGCGGCGCGGGCGGCGACTACCTGAGCTTCGCCCTGGTCAATGAAGAATTCGCCAGGCGCTGCGTGCCGATCATGAGCTCGCTTGGCGTGCACGTTCTGTGCCAGGAGCCGATCTATCGCTTTGGAACGGAAGAGCAGAAAAAGAAATATCTCGTCCCTTCGTCATCCGGCAAATACCTGGCTGCCTTCGGGCTGACAGAGCCAAATGCCGGATCGGATACGGCAGCGATCGAGACATCGGCACGACAGAAAGGCAACGAGTATATTTTGAACGGCACCAAGACGTTCATCACCAGCGGTGGCTCTGCCGATTACTTCATAGTCATGGCTCGGCTTTTGCAAGAGGACGGCACGAAAGATCCTGCCGGCATCACATCCTTTATCGTCGAAAAGGGATTTCCGGGCTTCGAGATCGGGCAGAAGTTCGACATGCTCGGCATGCGCGGCTATGCCACTTGCGAGATTGTTTTCAACGACTGCCGCGTGCCGAAAGAGAATTTGCTCGGCGAGCACGGTTGGGGCAGAAAGGTCGCGCTGTCGAGCCTTGCCAAAGGACGCGTCACTATTGCCGCCCAAGCGACGGGCTGGGCTCAAGGAGCGCTGGACGGAGCGCTCAAGGTGCTGGCTGAAAAGGAAGCAAGCAACAAAACGAGAGCCAAAACTCTGTCTGCAGTCTCGCCGGGGCGCTCAGCGGATGCGAGCCCGAATAGATCGCTCGATTATCTCGTCGGCTCGCTCACAGTCATGGTGGAATCAGCCCGCGCACTCACATATCAAGCCGCCCGTAGTATCGACTGTGGTGACTCCGATGTGACTCTAGCGGCGATGGCAAAGATACAGGCGACCGACGCGGCAATGAAAGTTTCGACAGAAGCCATGTCTCTTGCCGGGCAGGAAGGTCTCCGTCTGGAGCTTCTAATTGAGCGCATCTTCAGAGATGCCAAAGCCGGACAGATCTATG
>DATNRC010000481.1:0-4371 GCA_036703705.1 Candidatus Obscuribacterales bacterium | reverse complement strand
AAGGAGGGATGAGCTTTGATGCGGTCCATGGTGAAGTGCAGCACGAAGTCGAGGGCGGCAAGCCAGGCCAGTGAGGGGTTGACGCAGAGGCAGATGGCAAGCGTCATCACTGCATGCACGAGACAGTGTGCAGTCAGCGGTGCCAGCCAACCCTCGCGACGAAACTTGCCCAGCATGTACTGATTCTGCAGGACATAGTCGGCGAGGTAATGCTTGGTGTCGAAGACGAACCAGAGGACTAGGATCTTGAGAATCACTGTTCTGTCCTTTCGCGTCTAGGTTCCCTTTTCACGTACGCTTTCTCCAGGAGTAACCACACACACAGGACGAAATCCTGTCTGTCTGCGCGCAAATCTTTGGCCGGCGGTTAGGTCTCTGGTTTTTTGTTCCGCGAATGTGAATGGAGGGATATTTCAAAACTACATGCCAGTCGCGAAAGCAATCAAGAAAATGGCCAGTACATGAGGTTGGCGTATTCTCGGGCTTGAGCATTGCTGGGGCTCATTTTGTGTCGAGCCCACTGCCGGATAAACTTCACGTTGTCTGGGTGGTCTAGCTAGCGCAGCGTATTAGATCGTGCATTCTCATGCAGCCCTCAGCTAGAGAGACCGCAAGGAAAGCGTTCAAGATTGACTGCGCACTTTCAGCTGCTGCTCGAGTTCCTGACAGCAATTGACCAGCTCTTCGAAAAGATATTGATCTGCCGCTTCCGCCATTGGCAGGTACACCTTCATGGTTTCCTTGAGATATTCCTCCTGGAAGTCGGCATCAATGGACGTCAAAATCTCACGCATATTGTCCAGTCGATCGGACAGTTTTACGAGACGAGTGGGGATTGGCGCCTGATTCAGACGGTCGTGATATATGTTGAGCTGCTGTCCGCGGCTCACTCCCGGGTCGGGCGCAGGCTTGGAGAGAGTGGAAACCATGAGCGCAATGTTACGCCCGAACTGCTGCTCAAGATCGGCGACAGTGACAGCGCCGTCGCTGCTTTCGATTACGTCGTGCAAAATCGCCGCCGCAATCACTTCATAATCTCGATACTCAAGCTCTTCGAGCAGTATAAGCGCTACCCTCATGGGATGTATGACGTAGGGCTGCGCAGAAGATACCTTGGAGGGGCGGCGGAACTGCCGTTCGTGAACCTCTTCGGCAAGGGCTAGCGCTTTAAGAAGGGCAGCCCTTTGCCCTGCCCTGTAATCGTCGAGCTGGGATACGAGGCGATGCCGGACTTCCCCTGCCATGCTCTTTTTTGCCATAAGGTCGATTCCCTATTTGCCGTCGGATGAAAACGCCAGTAATGATTAGCTGATTACGTTACACATATGATTATACGGGCGCTGAAGGCCGGGGAGTCGCTAAGGGGATAAGCCGTCGTGTGCGAACAGCCATGCCAACGACATTTTCTTTCCTTCTTCCGCGCCCGAAATGACAAAAAGCCCATGAAAAACATGGTAGTTGGTGGCTGAGCGCTCCGCGGAAGCAAAAATTGAGCCTGAAATGACGAAGAGCATCGAGGAGCAAGGAAAGCTGGGGGCGGCAAGAGCTCGTTTCGATCTCGGCCCTGCCGCCCCGCAGCTGCGCTCAGGTATCAGCGTTCCTGCTTCCTGTTCTTCTTGTCCTTCTTGTGCTTCTTCTTGTTCTTTCTTCGCCTGTCGCGCTTTCTGTCCGCGCACTCTGCGGTTGTCTTCTCCGCTTCGTCTTCGGACTGCGCGCGCTTGCCGGCGCAAGCGGGACAGACGCCGTCCGGCTTGCTCGCACCACCAGCGGTGCAGCCGACCGGGATCGGTCGTCCCTTTTCATTAACGGCAACGTACACGGCTTCCGCCTGTGTGACGGGAATGATCTTGCCGTTGCGGTTGACCTCGACGTTGATCTTGGTCTTGATGGAAGTGTTGCCGACGCCGGTAACTTCCGACCAGCAGATGAGCAGGTCGCCTCTCAGAACAGGCTGTTTGAAGACGACTTTGTCCATCGCTACGGTAACAACCCTGCCGCGGTGCACGTGTCGAGCAGCGATGGCGCCGGCGATGTCGATTTTCGCCAGCAGCACGCCGCCGAAAATGTTGCCCGACGGATTCTCGTGTTCCGGCATCATCAGCTCGACAAGGGCAGGGCATTTCGCTTTCAGTTTTTTCATGATATGTCTCCATGCGGAGAAGGTCGTTGCAATGTGCGCCTGCCTATGCAAGCGCACATTCAACGGGTCCTCAGTTTTTGACATCCGAAAAGAAGGCTATCGCCCTTTCATCTCTTTGACGAGACGGACGAGATCGATGAGCTGCGTGGTCGACGCCGGTCCCTTCTTCGATTTCACGGCCGGCAGGGCACAGAGCAAGCACTGCTCATCGTAGATCGAAGCCAGCGCGGTCACGGCGCTGGAGTTGATGACCGGAGCCTGCTGCTCGAAGTTGCTCCTATTGCTTGCTTGCTCGAGAGCAAGCAGCGACGCTGCAGCCACGTGACGGGCTTCCACTTCCGAATCGATACTGGTATCGCCGGTGGTGAGCTGGTCGGCTACCTGGCGGACCAGTTTCTCGTCATTGTCTGTCCAGGACATGAGCTGCGAAAGTGACTGATTGCCCAGAGCGGGCAGCCGCGAATGCAGAAGAGCATTGGCGACATGCGGCAGCGCCGCCGTTATGTCGGCAAGCTGCATGTCCGCGACTTTGGCTCCCGATCGCCTGTACCAGCTCACTGCTTGCGGAATACGTCCCCCGCAAACCTTCGCCAGCCTTTCATTGAGCGACTTGGCGTAAAGGAGACCGTTTTTGAACGCCAGCCTCTTCACCATCTCAATCGCCAGAAGCACGCGCACCAGATCGATAGGATGCTCGGCAAAGCCTGTCCGCGAGTCGAATTCGGATGTGGTGCTCAGACCGCCGCCGGCGCGTGAATTGCCCAAAAGAAGCATGCCCGAGTTGACAAACAGGGGTCCGAGATTGATCAGCCCCGCAGCATCGGCAGCGATTTCGGCCGTCCAGGCGGAAAAGAGCTCGACCAGGAATTGCTCCACATTGACGCTGCGCCTGCCGTCGAAAACCATGCTGCCAACGGAGGAAAGCTTGAATGTCGCCTTCGACGTCTTGATCGTTCCTTCGGCATATGCCTTTTTGATCGCCGCTTCCACACATGATTTCATATCTGCGTGGAAGCCGCTAATCGAAGTTTGCACGCAATGTCCACCCACCTCATGCCCGTCAGCGAGCCACAAGGCTACGCAATTCATTTGCTGGGCAGGCTTGGCGATGAGCGTCACAGGCAGCTCTTTGGAAGCAACCAGCGTGTAGGGGCCTGTGGCATTGCTGCCGAAGTAACCCAGTGGGTCGAGCTCAGGCCAGAGAAGCTTGAGTGTCTGGGCCTGTTTTACTTTCTCGTCGTCGACAAATCGGCGGTAGAGATTGCTGGTAAGAGCCATGAAGGCTTTGAGCTCATTCTGCAGCTGGGTCGAGCTCAGCTGCACGATCGGTGCGGCAAGAACCTCGAACACCGATTCCAGCTGCGCGATGATTGATGCTCGCCGCGCTTTGGCTTTCGGGCTGAGGGCGAGAATTGATGCCTGCGCCTGATTGAGGGCAGCTTCCAGAACATCGAGATAGGGCGCGTAGTAGCGGCTGGGCAGGAAATCGCGCCCATCGGCAACCGCCGCCCGAAAAACCCGCAGATCTGAGGCGCTGCGAAAGGGCTCGGGCAGGTTTGTCGGGCGCCACAACGCCTCAGAGACATATCGAGATATCGCCTGGTAATTGCCAAGCGGCTTGAATGTGTCCATAGTTGTTGACTCCTTTGTCCCGCCCTGGCTGAGCCTGTATGAGGCGAGATGACGCTCAATCCTGTCGGCACGACAAGAAAAGCTCATCACGCCTGGTTTTTTCAGGCGTGGAAGATGTGCGCAATGAAGATGGTGCGGATGTAGGAGGTTGTTTGATATTGGGCGATGAGGTCATGAACTTGAAAAGGATCAATAACCTACAAACGCTCTTGATATCAAAGCAAGCACAGTGGTGAACACCTGATTAATGAAGAGGTTGTTACCACGAGCAATTGGCTCGCCGGCGGTTGCCAAGGTTTTTGGTGGCGCGCACAGTGTCACTCGTCAATGCCTCATGCGTGGTGCACGTGACGAGGCCGTGTGCATTTTGCCGGGCTTGAACGCGGGGATGTCATGAGCGTGTATGCTGGTTTGCTTTGTCACTAGCGAAGCTCCGGCACACGTCAGCGAAGCCCTGGCACGTCAGCGAAGCCCTGGCGCATCGCTGCACGAAGATAATTTTTCGCTGCGTGTAAAGCCTGATTGCCTCAGACTGCACCTCCCTTGAGCCAGCGACGGCAGATTCCTAAAGTGAGGGTGATTAATTCGTTTCTCACCTC
>DATNRC010000480.1:0-16083 GCA_036703705.1 Candidatus Obscuribacterales bacterium | reverse complement strand
TCGCTGGGCGTGCCAGATTGAGGATCATTACTCCGAGCACTATGGGCACTACACGCCGATGGATATCGAGTGGGCGCAGGATGGAATTGACGGTGAGTTTTACATCGTTCAGGCGCGTCCGGAGACTGTGCACTCCAATAACAACCACCATCGCGTTGTGGTGTCATATTCTCTGGCCGAAACCGGAAAGGAAATCATTCGCGGGCGAGCCATAGGCAGCCGCATCGGGGCAGGGAAGGCGCGTGTTTTGCGGTCTGTTCGCGAGCTTGGAACATTCCGCGACGGCGATGTATTGATTGCCGACATGACCGATCCCGATTGGGAGCCGATTATGAAAAGGGCATCTGCGATTGTCACCAACCGCGGTGGGCGAACCTGCCACGCCGCCATCGTCAGCCGCGAGCTCGGCATTCCATGTGTTGTAGGAACGGAACGCGCGACAGAACTCCTGCAGCTGGGGCAGGAAATCACGGTGAGTTGCGCGCAGGGCGACAGCGGCATCGTATATGATGGCATACTGCAAGTGACGCGCAGCGAGCTGCACCTCGATGAGCTCCCCCGAACGAGAACCCGAATATACCTCAATCTCGGCAATCCTGAGAAAGCGTTCCAGCTTTCATCCTTGCCGGTTGACGGCGTCGGTCTCGCGCGCCAGGAGTTCATCATCGCCGATCAGGTGAAGGTGCACCCGATGGCGGTCTGTCGATTTGATGAAATCGAGGACGCACATACAAGGGAGCAAATCCGCAAACTCACTTCAGCATATGTCGAGCGCGAGGAGTATTACGTCGACAAGCTGTGCGAAGGCATTGCCACCATTGCGGCCGCGTTCTACCCCCGCCCTGTTATTCTGCGCCTCTCTGACTTCAAAAGCAACGAGTATGCCAATCTCATTGGTGGTTATCAATTCGAGGAAAGGGAAGAGAATCCGATGATCGGCTTGCGCGGCGCCAGTCGCTATTACAACGGTCGATTTGCTGAGGCGTTCGCGCTGGAGTGCAAGGCCATCGAGCGCGTGCGCAAGATAATCGGACTGACGAATCTCAAGGTGATGGTGCCATTTTGCAGAACGCCTGATGAAGGGCGGCGTGTGATTGCAGAAATGAGAAAGAACGGATTGGTGCAGGGCGATCATGGGTTGGAAGTATTCGTGATGTGCGAACTGCCGTCAAATGTACTTGCAATCGATCGTTTTGCCGAGGTTTTCGATGGCTTCTCAATCGGCTCAAACGATCTCACACAACTCATTCTCGGACTCGACCGCGATTCGGCGACGGTGGCCGATCTTTTTGACGAACGCAACGAAGCCGTCAAACGCGCGTTGTCCATGGCGATACAAGGTGCGAGAAAAGCGGGGCGTCCGATAGGCATATGTGGTCAGGCGCCCAGCGACTTCCCGGACATCGTCAAATTCCTGGTGGAGGAAGGCATCGACAGCATCTCCCTCAACGAAGACGCCGTCATCGACACGCTGAAAATGGTGGCACACATAGAGTGGGAAGTTTTCGTTTCGGCATAGGGGATTGCATTTCTGCATATGGGATTGCATTTCGACATATGGGAATTTTGTTTTCGGCATAGGGGATTGCATTTCTGCATATGGGATTGCATTTCTGCATATGGGATTGCATTTCGGCATAGGGGATTGCATTTCGGCATATGGGAATTTTGTTTTCGGCATAGGGAATTCCTTGGCGAGGCATTTTCAGCAGCCGGACGTTCGCCTCTTCCCGGAACTGCCAGCTGTTCCACAGGTGATTGAACTTACGACGTTGTGAGCCAGCGGTGACGACCCTTAGTCTTGCAGTGGACCGTTACTCTTGCAGTGTTATGTCAAAAGTGACAAAAATTCTCCCCATCAAGGTTTTTTGGGACGAGATTTTGTCATTTTTGACATAGGATTTCTGAAAAATCATGTCATTTTTGACATAGCCTGTTTTGTATGTCCCGATCGCGAAAAGCAAATCCAAAACGCACCATAACTGATTGCTCCGGAGGTGAATTCCAAAACACCATGAATTTGTGCGCCCGTCACGGCCATTGGCGCAAAAGCACACAGCACCCAGCACAGCACACAGCACAGCACACAGCACGGCACACAGCACAGCACACAGCACAAAGCACATTGTGACTTGTTTCTTTCGTTGAATGCTCAACCCTACAGACGATCCCGCGCGGCCGATTAACAGATGTTTTCGTTGTGAGCGCTCATCTCCAGCCGGCGTTCGTCCGACCGCGCACCATTCCCTCTGCAGCACATTTTCTCGGCACAATCCCGGAAAACCATCCATATATATTGCGTCGCTGAAATTTGTAACGCTGAGTTCATGCTCAGCAGTTGACACGGAACCATTGCCGCCCGCTCCCTGTCGATAGCCGCGAACGACGAATCATGAGCATGGCACGCTCATGTGAACATAGGGAGGACCGCTATGAAATTGCGCAAGCTGTCCAGGCTGAATTCGTTAGTGGCCGGGTCAATAGTAATGCTGTTGGCATGCGTTTTCGTGTCGCTGCAAAGCGCGCAAGCGGCAGAACGCTTCTTTGGACAGGTCTCCGTCAATCCAACGACGGTAAGCATTGCGGGTGAAGACATCTTCTCAATTCCAGCTGACGCGGGGGCGTTTACTGCCGCCGAGCGCGCTGTGATTTGCGAACGCAACATCCACAATGCCCTTTTGACCAGCAAAGACCGGTCACCAAATGCAGTGGACATTGAATACATAAATCACTTGCCCGTTATACGGGTAGCTGGAAAACACTGTGTAACCATCGACGATCGAACCGCCAAAGCCATGGGCATGCTGCCCGGCGAAGTGGCGGTAAGATGGGCGGACGCTCTGAAAGCTGTGCTCGCCGACCGTGCTAGGGTCGACTCTTATCTGGCACAGTTGTCCGGCGATTATCTGTACAGACCATACTCGTTCCCGTTCCGGAGGGCGCAGTATGAGGCGGCCCGCTTGAACTATGCGGCAACTATGGCAAGAGATGGTACGCCAATGGATCTCGAGTGCTCGAAGTCCTACAAGGAAGACGGCATGAAGGCGCTCATGAAGGGTGATCTCGTCGCCGCCTGCGAGAACTTCAAGAAAGCGATTCTGCTCGAGCCCAATAACGCCCGTGCACACTACGGGCTCGGTTCGACATACCTTAAGCAAGGTCTGCTCGACCAGGCGGTAGTGGAGCTTGAACTGGCGCGCTGGATTGATCCCGATGATGCTCAAGTACATCTGGCGCTTGGACAAGCGTATGAAGCGAAGGGCTTGGATCAGCTTGCTTACAAGCACTTCAACGAAGCGAGGTTGCTGCAGCCGGACAATCCCGTACCGCACCTCTACATAGCGGATATGAGAGAAGAGCGGAACGACATGGCGAAGTCGGTTAGGGAACTCAGTGACGCTGAGCTGAGAATCCCAGGCAGCGAATACATCAGGCTACGCAAGCGCGACCAGCTCGTCTGGCGTCTGTGGAGACCGATGTAGGCGGACAACCGAGATGTAGATCTTTCTCTCACGCGGAAAGTGTGGAACGAGTCGATGGCAAAGCAAACCGAGAGATCTATGCGAGACAGGGCGCGGCTGTTCGCGCTCCTTCTCGCCTCTGGGTGGCTTGGCTTGAGTGGCGCGGTGGGCAAGGAGTCAACTTCTGACTCGTTGCTTGCCGCGTCGACTCCTGACTCTCCGCCTGCCGCGTCGGCCCCCCCGCTTCTTCAATTTACTAGTATCGTTGCCGGCTCCCAGGGAGCAGACGACGACAAGCCACTGCCGCTCAACCCGCAACCTCAATTGACTCGCGTTGTTGCCGGTACCACTTCTTCGCAGTTAGCGACGGAGCGCGTCTTTGGCACCGAGAGCAAGCACGAGGTGAAACCTACAACAAAAGAGCGCAACGCCGGAGGGACAGCCGGCAGCGACAACAATAAGCGACCGCCGGGCAATAGGGACAGCGCTCCACCAGAGAAGTGGGAGAAGCGCGACGATCTGTCGAACGATAAATTCAAGTCGCCGCCGATCAGCGCTGCCGACGAAGCGAAGTCGCAATTCGTTGTTGTGAAGATGTGCGAAAAGCATTTGCGCGTAGCACAATTGGCGACTGAGCAAAAGGATTACGCTACGGCCGTCGCGGAGTTGAAAAAAGCTCTGGAGACGACGAAGGGCGTCGCCGGCTCAGAGCCAATGCAGCTCACGATTATCAAGTCGCTTATCAAGGTTTATCGCTTGCAAGGCAACGCTCATGAGGCTGAATCCTATCTGCGGGAAGCCATAGCGCTTTGCGACGCCGTGCGGACAGCGGCGGGGAGAACCAACAATGCGGCGACGTCAGGCAATGCGTTCGACGCGGGAACGTCAGGCAACGCGTTCAGCGCAGGAACGTCAGGCAATGCGTTCGACGCGGGAACGGCATGCATAACCGGAATCAATGGAAGTCTCGCAACAACAATGGCGTGCGAATTGCCTTTACTGTTGGAAGAACTGGGGGCTTACGTCGAGCTGAGCGGGCGCGAGAGTGAAGCCAAAGCGCTTTATGAGAGGGCGCTCTCGCTGACCGCTACCCCTCCTCTCAGCCTCGCCGCGAAGCCTCGCTGCCTTCTTGCTATCGGACATATTGCCGCGATGTATGCGAAGGAAGCACGCGCAGCCGAAGCTGAGGCGCTCTACAAGCGCGCCTTCCAAGAAAGGCCGGAGAACCTGTCTGTGAAAGAACGCCTTGAGCTGGCGGATTGTCTTGAAGGTTATGCAGAGCTTTTGTGGGAAACTAATCGCACCGCGGATGTGGATTGGGCGCTGAAATGCGCTTTCGAGATTAAGCGAAGTGCGCTCGGTGAGGACGATCTCGAGCTGCCATCACTGCTTCGGAAGTTGGCGCGGCGCTTGATTGCCCAGGGAAAGTACGAGCAGGCACTTACATATGCGCGGCGGGCGATGGAGATTGATCGCTATCACAAGAACGTGCCGCCCGAACTGTTGGCGCCAAACTTGAGCACTCTTGGTGCGGTTTACAAAGCGATGGGCAAGAACGCCGAGGCGAGGGCGATGTTCCAGGCCGCTCTGGATACGCAAATGGCGACGAAGTCTGGCAGCAGTCGGGAATTGGCGTTTACGCTTCGCGGGTTGGCATCTGTTCTTGAGGACATGGGCAATGCAGGGGAGGCAGAAGCGATGTATCGGCGCGCGCTCTCTGCGTTGGAAGAGCGCGCGAGCGGCATCTCTGCCATCGCGGGTGGGGCGGATTCAGCATCGGCTGCCATGCGATTATTGGAACAGTCCGGGCGATTGGACGAAGCAAAGAAGTTGCGAGATGCAAGCACCGTCGATAACTTATTCTGCGGCTTCGATCCGCCACATGCCGCTGCTTATTTGGGCGACCAGTGGTCGTGTGGGCGAAGAAGTTGTGTTGCCGCAAAAAGTAAAGACTAAACCGAAATTGGAACTCCTGGTATCGCCAAAGATATTGAATTCACATTCGAGCCGCCGCGCAATCAGGTAAATCACAAGAAGTGACGAGCGCTTTTGTGGTAAGTTCGCTGCGCACCTCTCACCTCCTGCAATATTGCGTCGGCTCTTCGGACATAGAAGCGACGATTTGCTTTCCTGGCGATGCTACCCATTCGTTGCGCATGTGCTTTCGCTTGTGCATGTTGTTTCGTCTTTAGCTCGATCCGCGCCATCTGATCGAGGGTGCGCAACATTTGCGGAGTGTCCTTGCCATAACTCCTTTCGTACAGGGTTATCCCACGCTGGAAAAGTCTCAATGCGTCCTCATATCTCTTAAGATCACGGTAGTGCTCGCCAACATAATTGAATACAGAAGCCATCCTTGGATCGTGCGGGCCAAGTGCCTTTTCGGTCGACGCCAGGAGAGTTGTATGCAGCGTCGGCAAACCGCCGCGTCTTCCCATCTTCTCGTAATCAGCATCGCTTGCAACCATCATTCGCTCCGCGGCACCATTAAGCAGTTTCCATACCGGCACATCTGGTCCCGCTTCCTTGATCGTCAGTTTCCATTCTCTGTCGGCGGTGGCACAATCTCCGGCGAGATATGCTTTCATCCAGTTTCTGAAGTGAGCTGAATTGAGAGCCTTGTCAGGCAAAGTCTCGTCCCTCTGATGCTGCAGCAAAATCTGATCGATGTCACCGTAAACATCATCTTTTGCATTGCCTAAAGCGGGAGAAGCGGTGGTGTCAGCCGCTGCCAGCTTAATGAGAGCGTCCGCTTTCTGCAACGCCGGCCGATTGCCATGATGCCGCGCAAGACGAGCCAGTCGCTCTGCATGCGCTTTCGCTGCTGCGTACTGTTTCGCTTTCAGTTCCTTGTTCGCCAATCCATCAATGCAGTGAATCAACCGTGCGTCGTTCTTACCCCAGCACCGCTCCAGTATACTCAGAGCTTCTCGCCAATGATTGACGCTCTCAACAGGCTGGCCCAGGTGCATGTATTGATCTCCGACATACTCCAGCGCGTTAGCGTACTGCGGATTGTTCTTCCCCAGCGCCTTTTCGGTTGACGCCAGCATATGCTTGCACAGGGCCAGCACGCCGCCGCGTTTCATCATCTTGTCGTAATCTTCGTCACTCCCCATCACAAGGTGCTTGATTCCGCTGTCCAGAATGCGCCAGATAGATTGCTCGCCGGAAGCTTCATGCAATGCGAGTTTCCATTCTTTGGCTGCGGTTGCATCATCGCCGTTAATGTATGCCCCTTTCCATTTCCCGAAGTGCGGTGAACTCACTGCCCTTTCCGTCAGCCTGTGCGTCTTCTGGCGACTGCCAAGCATGACTTCAATGTCATCATAAACGTCGTCGCGCGCGAAGCCTGCACTAGCACAAGCGAGCAAAGCTGCGATGGCACATAGCTGAGCTCTCGAAAAGCGAAACGGCCCCATGACACCTATGACCTTACGGCGTGTCGGGTACAAAGAATGCCAGTATGGTCATACCCACGCCGAGAACAATGAAAATCCAGTTGGCGATGGTGAATTTGCCGTTTATCGGTGTCGGGCTATCGGTGTTCAGCGTGTTGACGTACTTCTGCACAAGAAGAAGTGGAACCCACGAGAGCAATCCGAGAAACACATTAACCCGACCCAGCGATACGAGCGCGAAATAAGCAATGGCCAACCATACGGCATGCAGCTGGCAAGGCACTCCCTGTGCCGCTCCCGCTTTGCCCATCTCCTTTATCAGGCTGAAAAAGAAAAAAGGCGAAAATAAAGAACGCATAAAGGGCATGATTTTTCGCTGACCATGCTCTTTGGCATAAGTCCAGTTTTTGTAAAACCAAAATATGTTGTAAAAGCCGAACGTGACAAGCGATAATACCGCCAGTTTGGGCAGCGACATGTAATAAAACGTTGACCGATCTTTCCAATTGATGCTGCGCGGATCGGGCGTATAAGTCTCGCGAATGTCGACGCTGCATGCGGGGCAACGAATTATGTAGGCATTAATCGGTTCAGCACAGTTCGGACACGCTGCGTCCAGGTAGGTTTGGGTTCGGGTCATATCTTTCACTCTCGGCTCGATGATTAATCAGTCAGCAGTTCCTGTGGTTCCGGGACCGCCTTGAGGTCTATCTTTATTTCTTCCACGTTTTTGTATCTTTTTTCAGGGGAAGGCTCCGTTGCTCTTGCCACCAGCGCATCGAGCTCCGCACTTATTTCCGGCCGTTCCATTATCGGGTGGGAGGTTGTAATGGGCTCGGGTTCTTCACCGGTCACGAGAAAGTACAGCGTGCAGCCCCAGGCGTATATATCGCTCTGAATTGTCGGTTTGCCGCGAAACTGCTCCGGGGGGAGGAACGAACGCTTGCCGACGACAGTTGCTGTCGTTGTGTAGTTCAATTCGCACGCCACATTGAAGTCGATCAGTTTTAAGGAACCGTCCGCTGCAACGATCAAATTATCAGGTGTGAAATCGCGATGCACCAGGGGTGGTGTGAGCCCGTGAAGATAAGTCAAAATGTCGCACATCTGTGCAGCCAGTTCTCGGACGCGCTGCTCATCCATTCTTCCATCGTCCGCCACGATTTGCGACAGAGAGCGGCCATCGATTTTCTCCAGCACGAAATAACCGCGATGATCCTCAATGAAGAAGTCGAAGAGCTTTACGATCTGCGGATGATCCAATCGCTGCAAAAGTTGTGATTCAGTGATGAATTTATCAATTTCCTTCTTTCGCACATTCGCGTCACCAAACACAGGCAAAACGATTTCCTTGATCACGACGTCCTTCTCGGCAAACGCATCTCTGGCGCAATACACAACACCCTGGCCGCCTGAGGCTAAGACATAAGATACGGTGTAGCGCCCCTCTTGAAGTTTCATGTCCGGCTCGAGTGGTGCCAGGCGTGCGCGCTTCGGTGGTGCCGTGAGTGATTCCAGCCAAAGCTCCGTGTAGCTCGAAGTTGATATCGGCGAAAGCAGCGTTATCAATTCAGAGCCTAGCTGCGCATGCGGTGCGTTTTGCTCGATTGATTTTATGAAGCCGGAGCGAACTTCGCTCGTAAGAAGGGTGGCATTACGGATGCGCAATTGTTCCTTGCCCTGCGATTTGAATACTATGATCCAGTTTTCAGGGTTGGCGGTATTGTTTTGCAGCAGATCAACGAATTCGATTTCTTCCCAATTGAGATGGAACGGGGGGCGAAACACGGGAAAGTACGATGTTATTCCCTGAAAGGAGAATCGCAATTGCTGTGGATGACGAAGAAATTTGGAAAGGTGGTACAGAAAGACACCAAGGGTGCCGGCAAGGAATGGTATAGCCACCGCGGCCGCCGTCTTGTCTGAAATCAACACGTAGATTGGCGACATAATTGCTGCCATCAGTCCGAGCCACGTAAGGAGAAACAATTTGATGCCGTACGATATGCCATGCGCTTGAAAAGTTTCGCAAACTCCGCCAATGAAGCAGAGCGCCAGAAAGCTGAACCATGCCACCACGAGTGTGAATCTGAGGGAGGGAAACTTCAAATCGGAGGAGAAGACATTCGCCAGAATCTCCTGCAGCCTCTTATCGCGGCACTGAATCACGAACGAACGGTGATCGGGTGTGAGAAGATACTGCCCAACTTTGTTGCTTCCCGAGGTCAGTTCGTTCGATGGGTTGGCAGTGCTCATTTCGATGTCCTGTCGATCTGCTCTTTGTTGCTCGTGATAATCATTTCTCTCGGAGTCCGACCTCCACTGGTGCGTTTAGAGCTTCTCTCAACCGGCGCACGTCGGCAAAGCGCTGCTGCAAGTCATGTTCCGTGCACTTTGTGACGATGCTGCGAAAGTGCGGCGAACAGTCGATTGACGGGGGTAGCTGCAACACGGTCAGGGCCTCCGGCTCTTCGCCGGTAGCGAGGAAATACATTGTTGCTCCGAGAGCATACAGGTCAGTTTGCGGGCACGGCTTACCCCGAAATTGCTCCGGGGATATATAGGATTGCTTGCCCACAACCGTTCGCGTTGCCGTACCGATAAATTCGTTCGCAGCGCCAAAGTCGATCAGAACGATTTTGTTCGCTTGATCGAGGACCAAATTCTCCGGCGTAAGATCGCGGTGAATGATCGGAGGACTTTGTCCGTGCAGGTATTCGAGAATGTCACAAATTTGAGTCGCCCACGCAACAATCGTTTTCTCCGGAACCCGGCCTTTCTCAATCACATACTGCCGCAAGTCCTGACCCAATATGTGCTCGAGAATGATGTAGTGGCGCTCGTTTTCAACGAAGACGTCCAGCACTTTGCAAATCGATGGATGATTCAAACCTGAGAGGAGCCGAGCTTCTCTGCTAAACATCTCGAGCGCTTTCGTCTTCGCCTCCTCGCTCACTGTAGGTGGTACCACCGCTTCCTTGAGGACGACCAGCTGTCTCCCTTGGAGCTGGGCGAGATACAGAGCTGACAGCCCGCCGAAAGCCAGTTGCCGAACGACGACGAGCTTCCCTCCTTTGAGTTGTGCTCCAGCCTCGAGTGGGACAAACGATGTGGGAAAGAAACGTCTTCGCAGCTCTTCTTCCCACAGCTGCGTGAAGCTCGGTCCGCTCTTTCCGTCATCGCTGGTAAGCAATCTGTGCGTTTCCAGCAGATGGTCATTGCGCACGCACTGCGGCGCCCAGAGGTCGATGGCAAGCAGGATTTTCTCCAGATCCGCTTTCGCAATCCGTTTCAGCTTGAGCGTGACGCCTCCGCCGCTGTAAAAGCGCAGAGTCAAGGTTCCCGATGCTTTTTTCTGATTGCTGTCGAAATCCGCAAGTTCCGCCGACTTCAAATCAGCCCACCGTCGGCTGCGACGAAAGGACACAAAAGGAAGCATGCGCAACGGGAACTGGATGCCCACCTTGGTGACGATCAGTTTCGTATCGCTGCACATCATGGTCAGAGCAAGGCAGAGCAGAAAGAGGCATGTCAAACCCAGGGCTGACGCAAGTGCGTGAACCGAAAAGCCCCCTGACAGGAACCCTATGAAAGCAACGATTATCCCCACGCCCGCGCCGGGAACCCAGGCGGGGGAAACGAGCAGCATGAAAAAGAGACCGCACTGCGCTGGCAGGCTCTTGTATTCAATCACTAATTCATGCGGCAGCTGTTGCATGCGCGGACCATCTCGGAGCTACAACTTTATACCCGGCGACTTAAAGAAAGAACGGGAAAGATACTACCCGTTATATGCACTGTGCCGCAATTGCACCTCTTGCGGCATCCCGCGTGGCTTGCCGCCCTTTGAAAACCGGACCGCCCGCTGGCTTCCAGGTGTATGGTGGTGAGCCGGTCCTATGGACGACCTACCTCAACGGTGGCGTCAAACCCCTCGGGGAAGCTTTCCATGAAACCGTGTCGGAGTTAGCCAGGCGCGCCTGCGTGTGCTCATGTGATGTCCCTCGATCTCAGCAATGGCAACCGCGCGTTAGACCATTTGCGCCCGTAATCCAAACACCGGACCCCCAAAGGAAGGCGAGTATTGATGAACACTGGGCACGCTCAACGCCAATTTCCCATAGTGACGCGCCCCAAAAGTATCTCCTGAGAACTCGAGGGTTGGCACTAGATGTAATACCGGCAGATCTAAGGCGGCATATGCCTTACTCATCCAGCATGCCCGCGTATGCCGCGTGGCAAGAGGCTTTGATTGGTCGGTCGAAAAGTCTCTTCTTTTGGGCAAAAAAAAATTGTCATGGACATCAAAGTGTAATTGAAGACCGCCCCGAGCCGTACCCCGACTCAATTAAGCAAAAGTGCCACCGTAGAGGGTGGCACAGAGAGATTTTTAATTTCCCCAGCACTGCTTACAATGTGCTTACACGTTGGAGAGTGAAAGTCTGAAAAATTTTGGGTGATGAAGGATTCGAACCTTCAACCAACTGCTTAAGAGGCAGCTGCTCTACCGTTGAGCTAATCACCCTGATGGTGAGGATTATAACGCGCGCCCGGTTGGATTCGAACCAACGACAACCCGCTTAGAAGGCGGGGGCTCTATCCACTGAGCTACGGGCGCATATGGAGCGACTCAACTCTCAACATACCAGACTGGAGCGAATCGAGGCGCACGCGACGGCGAACCGTCCACGGCTCACGCAAGAGGGAATTATACCCTAAGAAGTCCCAAAAGATGAATTGTGCCTGTCCGATCGCCTAAGTCGGTAAAGTTTGCAGTCATTCGCGCAGGCAGACTCTTATACTGTATAAAGACGTTGTTGTTCGGATTTAAGTGAATACCTTCGGAATCAACATGGAAGGTACTGCGGTAGCGACAGATATCAGGTGTTTTGCAGGCTCGGTGGGGCTGCTCATCGATCGGACGTCGCACCGCGAGCAGGTTTTGTCCACTGTCTGGCTGCTGGATGACAACAAAGCCGCCACCTGCGCTCATTCGATGTTGCTTTTTACCGAATTCCTGGGCGCCCTGAAGGTGCGATTTCCCGCTACTGGTGAGGAGCGCGGCATTGTCAGCGCTCATTTCCACCCCAAGTTCAGGCGGCGCACAACCACTCAAATGGCGCAGCAGGCGTTGATTGATTCCACTCCCATGCTGCCGCTTCAGAAGCATAATGCAGTTGTTCTGGCGCTCTCCCACTCCTTGCCGAATTTGCCTACTGAAGTGGTAATCGAGGTCAATAGACGCGTCACCCCTCCAGCGCCGCCTCGCGACCACGGAATGGGCGGCAGCTTGAGCGAAATCGATCTCGCTCTTGTCATTCAAACCATTACCAATGCGCGAAAAGAAGGACTGCTCATCCTCTCTGACGAAAGAAATCGCACCATAGCCCGCATATTTTGCCAGGAAGGAAAGGTCGTCCACGCTCAGCTCGAGAGCCTGATCAACGAAATGGCTCTCTACCAAATCGTTTCCATGAAATTGGACGGCAGCTTTTATTTCTGCTCGACGCCCGATTCCAACATGCAGGGCGTCACTGCAATCGCCAGACCGGCAGAATCGCTGCTGCTTGAAGCGCACAGACGCATGGACGAGCTCGCCAAGCTGAAAGAACGGCTGGGCGGACGCCTGGGCGATGGCGACGGGCTCTGGGCGCGCACCGATCCGCACATCAAGCTCAATATGCTGGCTCCTGAAGTGCAGGAAGCCGCAAAGGCGCTCTGGCCGCTCCTCGACGGAGCCATACCAGCGAGCCAGCTCTGGCGGATTGCGCGCCTGGACGACTATGCCGTGTTCAGCGCGCTCGTGGAGCTTTTGCGCACCGGCCAAATCGAAGACCGCTCGCACGAAAGCATCAAATTCACTATGAAAACCGCGGCATTGCCGGTCGGGGCGCAAACCCCGCTTTCGCCCTGGGATTCAATCAGCAGCCTCGTGGTCGACCCCAGCGGTCGTCCGCTCATAAAAACGGGATCGCTGCTGGGCTCATTGAGAGCGCAAGATCCCAATCACCTCGTTCACAATCTGGCGCTCCTTCCCGAGTCTGCCGGCAGTCCGCTCTTCAAGAACGGACTGGTAATCGGCATGCACTGTGGAGGATTGCCACCCGACCCTGGTGCGGGCGCGGCGGACAACAGCAATCTGCAGCAAATGCTCTGGATTGATTCCATACTTCAGTGCCTCACTGAAGGTAGCGATGTCGAGTTGGCCCGCAAGTTAAGCAAGACAGGCTTGGAGATTCCCAAGCCTGGAGAAAGTAAACGTCCTGACCCTGGATGCCGTGAGGTAGCCAGGATAAACTGCCCCAAGTGCGGGGCCTCAAGCCTGGAATCAGCCCGATTTTGCAAAACGTGTGGACAGAAATTGATACAAGAAATCCAATACCAACCTAAGCGCTCCGAGGGGCAAGCGCGCGCCTCCGGGGGCTCGAGCTGGAAAGCAGCCCTTGCCTCTTTTGCCGTTCTCATAACCCTTCTCGGCGCCGCTGTGGGCGCCCTGATGTGCCTGCCGGCCAGCCCCAACATCGTTCCCGTCGAATACGTCTCCGTGCCCGAGACGCCCTGGATCAAAGTGGTGGCGATGCTGGCTAAAAAACCTACCGCTGAGGAGCGGGGTGGTTTTGCCGAGCTGCCGAAAAGCGCCGAGGCGGAGCACGGCGACATTATGTACCTCAAAGTCAATCCAGAGGAGTCGGGATATGTCTACATCCTGTGGAAAGAGACGTCCTCTCCAACGGCCAAGATGCTCTACCCGATTACGGACAAGGATGATAATGCCCAGCTCGGTGGGGAGGAGTTCACCTGCCCCCGGGTCATCGGAGAACAACTGGCAGACAAAAACGTCGAGGTGAATGTTTTTGCGCTCGGGCCGCCTGCTGGAGTGGACACTTGTATAGCCATTTCCTCTCCCACGGGATCGACTTTGCAGAGTCAATCTACCTTGAAAAAGGAGACGAATGTAAGGGAATCTCCTGCCATTAATTCTGTGTACGAGAAGGCCGACGCTTTCCTCAGCAACTGGCCTTTCGAGGGGGTTCTGGTCGACGCAAAAATGTTGGGGGAAGGAATTTTCAAGGATCCTGACAAACGCGTTTATTTAACCCGCCTAAAAATTGCCCATCACTGACTCATATATATTAGCTACGCCTTCTCTTTGTGAGGAACAACAATGAACCGCCGCAACCAGCTGATCACTGCGCTTACGATGCTTTTGGCATTTAGTATGTCCAGTGCCGGGGCTAGCATCCCCGATAAAAAGGATAGTAAGACAGATCCTTCCTATGCGAAGGGTTTGTTCCGCGAAGAAGCCCATCCCGGCTTCAAATACTGGCTCGAGCTCAATCGTGAAGGGCGCGTCCAGCGCGTCTCCAGCCAGTTTCCGTTCAAAACCAACGACAAGATTCGCCTCCACCTGACGTCGAGCATCGACGGCTACGCCTATATTCTTTTGAAGAGCGGAAGCCGTGGCGAAAAGGCCGTGCTTTTCCCCGATGAGAAAAGTGGCGAAGACAACCGCATCTTCAGGGGTCGCGAATATGTTCTTCCCGCCGATGGTTTTCTGACGTTTGATGAAAACCCTGGCAAGGAGCGCCTCTCGCTCGTTCTTTCCAAGAAACCGATTGACGCCGTTGCCTTTCTTGATGATACGAAAGAGCCCATAACCTTGATTGCGTCCGCCAAAGACGGAAGCAAGGATTTGATTCCGACCAAGATATACGTCTCTTATGGCGTGCCGCACGTCAATCCAATCAGAGACGACAAACCGGTTGCCGAGACGATAAAGAAGGAAGAAACGACTAAGACAATGATCCCCACGAAGCATGCCGTAGCCTCCGCGGATGCGCCAGCGGCTTCGGCGGGCAAGTCTGCGCCCAAGAAGTCCAAGAAAACCAGGACCACGACGGCTTCTCGCCACAAAGTTGCCGGCAAGCACTCGCGAACATCGCCCGCAATCGTGGAAGACACGCGGACATCCTCGGCTCCTGCCGATGAGGATGAGGGAGTGACAACCATTGTTCACAAGGATGCCGAGAATCTGAAAGTAGACGTCGTTCTGGAACACCGTTAATCGCTCCAGGCGGCACAACAGGGCGTAGCGCAGCTCAACCGCTTCGGTTGGGCTGCTTTCTTGCGGCGCTGCGGTCTGAATGCAGTGAAGCCGGTCCTGAATGCCAAAGCTCAGTCGGCTCCCAACCTTGGAAGTTTAACCAGATCTCGTATTCGTGACCGATGGCATGCGCTATCGCCTGCCGACGCCCTCGCCTGTATCGAAACCTGGAACTTAATTTTGGGAACATGAAAACTAAGTTTTCAAGCGGATCGCGGGCGCGTTTTATTAGTAAAATCACAGGGTACTCTTAACCACGCCTTAAACCTTCCTGCCGCATGATGTCAGGCGCTTAGCTGACTGTGGCTGGATCAGCTGACATTATTGGTATCAGTAAAAACGAGCCTACGACTATGATCTGGATACTTTCTCTCCTCCTCACTCTCGCGCTCGGCCTCTGTGTGCTTTGCATTCTCATGCCTGACCTGGTTGCACCATTTTTGAGCGAGCATTGGCGAAAACATTTCCATTACTGGAGGTTTTAGCGGCGAACTGAATGGCTGCCCGTCAAGATCGAGGTGCGGAGCCGCCGGAACGTAACAGTATTAAGCGATTGTTATAAAGGCTGACTGCCGAAATCCAGTCACTATGCGGCTTATTACAGAGATATAAGCCGATGTGGCTTCGTTTTCACTTCTTCTTAACCCTTTCCCTGTCTATAATTTCGTGGATTGTCAACAGGGAGGGTTCCGTTCATGCCAGGTACTGCAGTCGGACTCTTTATGATCGACTTTGTATTCCGTCCTTTCGCAAAGATCTACGAAAAGATGCCGATCGTCATGTTGATGATCCTGCTCATTTTGTACGGCACCATCGCCTACTTTGTACTGCGATCCTCATTCCTGGCTGAGCAGCCACATCGCTAGCCTTCACAATTTTTCGCTTGTTCCGTACCCACCAACGCCGGAAAGTGCTTCTCGAGGCGCTTTTCGCTGAATGATCCCCCGAACATGGACGCACCCCCTGCGTCCATGTTTTTTGGTGTGCCGGGCATGTTCAACAACTTGGAGGTGAAAGTCCACTCACAATCTGATGACGATGAAGTGTAGCGAAGCGCAAGGACGCAGCCGCGAGGCGAGGTCTGAAAGAAGCGTGGAGCAAATCCGCGAGCTGACGG
>DATNRC010000479.1:0-6842 GCA_036703705.1 Candidatus Obscuribacterales bacterium | reverse complement strand
TTGCGATCTTCTACAACAAAAAACGTATTCATTCAGCGTTAGGGTTCCTTACACCGGAGGAAAAAGGCCTTAAAGGTAAGAAAGCGGCCTAGAGCGGCTCGGCCCTAGACCGCTGTCTACCAAATGGGGGGAACCCCACATATTCAGTGAAGAGTGTCGTCGAAGCTCTATCGGTGAACGTTTCGGAGATTACGGGCCTGACAATCTCCTCCGAATCGCAGACCGTTTGGCACTTGGAACGCAGTTTACTGAATACGTGCAGTTTTTCAGTTTTGATAGAAAATCCAGTGGCGTGATGACCGCTGCTTTCGTGCCTTCAGTAATTATGTGTGAAGCGCATTATTGAAGCTGTGTTCGGCGGCCGGCTACAATTCTCGTTCCCCGACTTGGAGCGCGACGATGACGACACAACTTTCGAGCGCGGCACAAAAACTGCTCGCCGACAGAAGAATTCTCAAATACAAGGAGCTCGTGTCCGTGCCCATTGCCGACAACGGTGAGCCGCTGGTAACTACGTCGCCAATATCTGAATTGTCCCTGGAGCTCGAAGATCTCGAATACCCACTGGCCCGACAAAGCGCCTGGCAGAGACTTGTCGACGCCGCCCGCATGCTCAAAACAAAAGACAAACGCTATGGCATTAGAGTTTGGTACGCATATCGTTCTCTTGCTGCTCAGCAAACGTTTTTTAAAGAACAAAGAGCGGTTGTGGAAAAGCAAAATCCAGGTCTGAGCGAAGGGGATCTTCTCGAGAAAGTGCACATGTTTGTGGCGGTGCCTGATGTGGCAGGGCATCCCACAGGCGGTGCGTTCGATCTTACGCTCACATTTGAGGGCAAGAAAGTCGACATGGGTTGCGATTATCCTGATTTTTCCTCGCCTTACATCAGCACTTTTGCTGAAGGCTTGACGGATACTCAGAAGAAGAATCGCGTGCTGCTCAGGGAAATCCTGATGGCAAATGGTTTTGCGCCCTTCAACGGAGAATGGTGGCACTTCTCGTATGGAGATAGAGAGTGGGCCGCGTTCTACGGGGAGAACGCGGCCATCTACTCTCAAATCGAAGCAGACGAACGACTGAAGAAAAAACAGCAGGAGTCGCTGCCGAAGTTACGGTGAAGGTACCCGGAAGTCGTCTTTGATTTCCACGGGTCCTGAGATGAATGCTCTTTTGAGCGTGCCGTCCGCCTTTTTCGCGATGCGGCAGGCAATCGTCGAGCCGCTTGGCTGAACGATTGCCACCTCATCCGCGTCGTTTCCCGTCGCCCGTACAGCAGCGAGGGCCAGGCTTCCAGATCCGCATGCGGACTCGTAGACGAACGAACCCGTCTTGCGAACATAGACTACCGGATCGATGGCCGGTTTGCGGTCGTCATCATGCCAGATGAGCCCGATTGCCGGCTCCTCTTGAAGGCTCAACTGACGCTCGATGTCCTGCAGCAGTTTCCGTTGCTCTTCAGGACTGCGCGTGAAGGGCAGCATGTGCCGGTCAATGAGGATGTGCACGATGCCTTCAAGCTCGACCTTCGTCACTTCCAACAAGCGGTTGGCGACTGCGATTGTCTCCTGCGCCCGGTTGAATCTCTTCCAGATGGGCATTTCCACTTCCACCCAGAACTCATTTTCTCGTCGCTTGCAGCTGGCGGCAAGCGGGCGGCTGGCGCCCGACATATCGATGAAGAAGCTGATGCCGTCATCGTGTTCCCTGATGCGGTTGTAAGCGACAAGCCCGTCATGAAGCCTTTTGCCGAAGTATTGATTCGACACCCAGGCAGCTGCGCAACGAGCCGCATTACCGCAAAACTCACCGCCCGCCATTTGCAATCTCACGACCGCGGGTGCGCTTGAGCGCTCGAGGAATCCGCCCTGCTCGAGGTCGGGATGCAAGGCGCGAATGAGCTCGTCCAGATCGCCATATGCGGAGCGGGTCTCGCCCGGAGAAATGCACAAGTAGGTGTTGTTGCCGCCTGGCAGACAAGTACTCGTGTCCGCGAGCCTTATGCGAAAGAGCGCTGTACGTTGGCTCCGATCGAGGAGCAGCCGCTGCCACCTTAAGGCGAGGTTGAAACCGAATGTGCGTGCGATTTCCGACCATCCTTCGGGACTCATTGATGCAAAGCGCGAGGGCGAGCAGTCGTTGATCAACGCTCGCGCCGCCAATTCCGCCTTCAGGCGATCTGATTTGCTCATGGGGGCCGCAGCGTTTTTGATTGCCGTGAGCAAATTGCGTGCGTTGATAAGGTACGCCTGCTTGAGGAAGCTGAAGAAGGGGATTCGATCCCACTGCTTGTCTTGAAAGCGCCTGTCGTCCTCGTCTGGCACCGCGTGTGGTGACACAGTCAAGCCCATGAAAGAGAGCGACGTTTTCCAGCTCATGAGCCAGTAGTCGCAGGCCAGTCGGGCGTTGAGCTGTGCCAGCGCAAATGGATTGCACCAGAAATTCGTCAGTGCTTCGGTGAGCGCTTGCTCCAGTCCCAGTTCATCCCCAGGAGGAGCAGTCGATAAATTCAGTTCTTGCATGAACAACTACCTCCATTGGGGATTTCTCTTGGAGTGTTATGTCAAAAGGGGCAAAAATTCTCCCCCATCAACGTTTTTGGGACTAGATTTTGTCATTTCTGACATAGGATTTCTGAAAAGTTATGTCATTTCTGAGAAAACTCGTTTGTACGTTCCGATCGCGAAGCGCCAGTCCGGAGCGCCAGTCCGGAGCGCCAGTCCGAAGCGCTCCCAACTGCGGAAGGAGAGTCTCTTCACCCCTTAAGACGGGGCGGCACTATGCCGCCCGTCTTTTCAGGGTGGCGCGACGGCGCTCGCTTTCGCGGTTACGAACCGTAGGTGGCAAACGGCTCGGTTTGACCGTAGAACCAGACCTTGCGCGAGGCCTGCGACTGCACCTTCTTCTCTTCTTCGCCGGCATCCTGGACGAACGGCAGCTGCACGGCGCCGTTGCGCTGGTGGAGACGGATGGCGTTGGAGCCGATTTCTGCCGTGCGCCCGACGTAGACAGTGTAGCGGTTGTCCCACGCCCACTTGTGCATGAGCTTCAGCAGGTGATTGCCCATTCCCATCTTGCGGACGGAGGCAAGAGCAGCCAGCTCCGACTCGAAGAAAGCGAAGTGCGGGTTGAAGGGAACCTGATCTTTCGGCTGCGCCAGAAGGAAGTCGCGAATCTCGACGTGAATCGGCGCCAGCATCGGATAGCCGCAGGCAAGGCCGGCAATCTGCCCGTCGACCTCGGCGATGAGGACCAAACCGTACTTCAGATGCGGCTTCAGCACTTCGTTGAGAACGTGCTTCCTGGTCATCTTCTCGAAGTAGGGAGGGCCGGCAAAGGCTTCGCGATAGACGTCGATGAAGCCGGACACTGCGCGCCGGTCGGAAATCTTCGTCAGGCGCCAGACCTTGATTTCAGGTGTGGGTTCGGGCTTGGCAGCTGGCTGAGGTTGGGAAGAAGCTTGCTTCTCGTTGGAATCGGTCATTTTTGATCTCCATTTCGTTTCGAATAACCGCCTGCCTTGATGCGACTTGATAAAGCAGCATCAGGCGGCCGGCATTGGTTGCCCAGAATGGATTTGACAGTGAGGCGAGCCCCCTCACAGCGGCGTCGCTCACTCATGTGCTGCTTCAGACAGAATGCATTGGCGTCCAGACCGCGGGGCTCATTCCCTGGCTGGCGATGCACGTCCAGCATCAAAAAAACGAGATTAGATGCATGGGAAGCATCGCTTGCCAAGCGAAAATGCGGCATTCGAATGCATGGTGAGGGGTTATTGCTCAGCGTCGAGCCTGAGCGTGCAATACGATCCCGGCGCGTTCTCGAGCACCGGCAGCGGGCCGTTCTTGGGATCGCGGGAGGGGACGCGGATGCCGTCCAAGGCGGCAGCCCAGCGGTGCCATTCGGGCCACCACGAGCCTGGATGCTTCACAGCCTGGCCGAACCACTCGTCGGCGCTCGCCGGCAGGCTGTCGTTGACCCAGAAACCGTACTTGTTTGCCGAAGGCGGATTGATGATGCCCGCAACGTGCCCGGAGCCGCCGAGGATGAAGCGCACCGGACCGCCGAACAAGCGGGCGCCGGCATAGGTGCTTTTCCATGGCGCGATGTGGTCGTCGACGGTGGAGACGAAGCAAGAGGGCACGGTCACTTTGGAGAGGTCGATCGGCACGCCGAGAATCTTGATGCCGCCTTTTTCCCTCAGCAGGTTGTTGAGGTACATGTTGCGCAAATAGAAGCCGTGCATTGGAGCCGGCATGCGAGTGGAATCTGAATTCCAGTAGAGCACGTCGAACTCAGGCGGCTGCTTGCCGAGCAGGTAGCGATTGATGTAAATCGGCCAGACGACGTCCTGCGAGCGCATCATGCTGAAGGCGCTCGCCATCTCGTATCCTTCCAGGAAGCCGCGCTGCGACATCTTGCACTCGAGCGCCGAGACTGACTGCTCGTCGATGAAGATGCCCAACTCGCCGGGGTTGGCGAAGTCGGTCATGGTCGTGAAGAAAGTAGCGCCGGCAATGCGCTTGTCCCCGACACCGGCCATGTAACCAAGGGTGGTGGCAAGAAGAGTGCCGCCGATGCAGTAGCCGATGGCATTGATGTTTCGCTCTCCGGTCTGGCGTTCGACGGCGTCCACGGCGGCGAGCGTGCCTTCGCTCAGGTAGGAGTCAAATCCCTTCCCGGCGAGCCTGGCGTCAGGATTAACCCAGGAGATGACAAAGACTGTGTGACCCTGGTCGCAAGCCCACTTGATGAACGAATTCGTCGGCTTAAGGTCGAGAATGTAGTACTTGTTGATCCAGGGCGGAACGATGAGCAGCGGGCGCTTCAGAACCGTTTCCGTGGTTGGCTCGAACTGCAAGAGCTGCATGAGGTCGGTCTGGTAAACGACCTTGCCGGCGCTGGCAGCGATGTTTTTGCCCATCTGGAAGGCTTTGACGTCGGCTTGTTTCATGCGCAACAGCCCGGTTTTCCAGTCATAGTCGCGCAGGAAGTTGTTCCAGCCTTCGAAAAGGCTCCGCCCGCCGGTCTTTATCGCCTGATCCCAGACTTCGGGATTGGTTGCCGCGAAGTTGCTCGGTGACATGGCAGCGAGAAATTGCCGGGTGAAAAAGTCCACCTTCACGCGATCGCGCTCGTCCATACCCTCCACGGAGGTGAGCTGGTCGTAGATATGGCGCGATGTGATGAGATAGAACTGTTTCAGGAAATCGAAATAAGGGACGTTCTGCCAGAGCTCATTGCGAAAGCGCTTGTCGCCTGAATCCGGCGCCGCAACGGGCTCGGTCTGCAAACCGAGCAGGCGGAGCTGGAAGTGTTGCCAGAGGCGGAAGTACTCCTGCCCGAGCCGCGCTTGCGCCATGGCAAGGGTGAGTGGACGCGTGAGCATCAGCGACCAGGCATCACGAAACGCCCTCATTACTCCCAGATCATCGGAAGGAAAGGGACTTGGTAAACATTGAGTTTTGTTCATCGGTCTCCTCGTAGGTTTGGTTGGAGGTGACAATTGTTGTTGGCAAGCCGCAAGAATTACTCCCGCTTAAGCCTTGGTGCTCGTCGGATGAGCGCGCACGGGTTGTTGCACGGGTTGTCGAAGGACCGCCAAAATCAGCCCCGCATAAGTCTGTGGAGCCGACGAAATCATCCTCTCGTGTTGTTGGAGGACAGCAAAAATCAATCCCGCTTAAGGTCGGGAGAACGCAGTGTCAGTTTGACGAGAGGGACGGGCTTTAAGGGGACTTCTCGATCCTTGAGAGAGGAAAGAATTTGTACGGAGGTTTATTCAACCTACGTCGCAAGATGAGCAAAATGTGTGAAAGATTGGCTCGTGTGAAGTTACGGATTGCTAAAAGTGACTGTAACGCGAAAGAAACCATGCGCTAGCGCAAACCCGGCAAGTCAAGGTGTGCGAGCAGGCATAACGAGCCAAAAGGTTTAGATGTCCTCCTTCTCATGGTACTAGGGCTGGTGCTTCCGTACCCATATGCCATTGGAGATATCAATAGTTGTGCAGATCACGCCCAGCGGGAAGATCATCGCAAGCAAAGCCGGATAGAAGCCGGCGCGGCGCAAGGCGCACCTAAAAATATGGTCGTGGGCAGCTTTGCGGATGAGCGCCGGGGTATATGGGCAAAGGGGAGGTTGCGCTTCATGTGTCTACTCCTGACAAGCGGCGTGATCCGCCAAATTCCGTAAGGCTAGAAGTAAAGTGGCACCGTGTCAAAATGGGCTTCGGTTTTCCAATTCACCGCCGGCGCATATACTTCACAACCGCTTTCGCTGTGGCTGGGTTGTGCGTGCTGAAATCCGCGGCCTGGTCTTTCGACAAAAATAGCTCCCGGATGCCGCCCGGCTCCTTTGTTAACGCAACGCCCGTTCCAGCGGCCCCTGCCGCGGGCGGGCAAGGCGTTGACAGCACGCCTGCAAATCTGGAAAAGCAAGTCACTGAGCTGGAAAAGACAGTTTTTGGACCATCCTGCGAAATGGATGGTTTGGTTCAACGCATAAGCAGATTGGAAAACAAAGTCTTGCGTGTGACGCACTCGGGCTCGACCCCGCAATCGCTCTCAAATCGTGTTCAATATCTGTGGCAGCGGGTGTTTGGAGCTTCGCCGTCCTCTGTGCAGGCGACGCCGGGTATCGCAAGTGGTGCAGTGGTGAACCCTGCCGATGCTGCGGCATTGAATCTTTTGGCAAGTGCGGCTCCTGCATTGCCGAGCGCTGAGATAACGACCGATCACCCTCTTTTGCAGCACGTGAAAAATCAGCAGCAGTGGCAAAACCTGCTCACGACTATAGGCAGCGTCGCCGCTGCGCAATTTGGCGCGCCACAAGCAAATGCTCA
>DATNRC010000478.1:0-6134 GCA_036703705.1 Candidatus Obscuribacterales bacterium | reverse complement strand
CTTGCCGATTACGTATGCGCGACGGTTGCCGGCATCGATCGCAGAAGGCTGCGCGGCGGGGGCAGCACGCTTGCCAATCACATTTTGTTTACTTCCACTCCCGTGCTTACGGATGTGGGCAAGCGAGCCAAAGAAGGCTTCAATTTGCCCGCTCCGCAAAACTGGGTTTTGCAGATGGTGGATGATTACTCTTCTGTCGAGGCGATTACACGCACGCTTGAATCAAGACATCATCTGCCGCCTGATGAGACGCTGCGCATGCTTCAGGAGCTGGAGGCCGAACAGCTCATTTACCCTATCTTCTCGCGTATTCAATTCCTCGCTAATTGTTATCACAACCGCAAACCATTCCGCCTCGGCAGGTATATGGTGGCGGCAGGCATAGTATCTGAATCTCAGCTCACAGAGCTCCTCGAGCGGCAGGAAGAAGAAGGCTGGGGCAAGGGGCAAAAGACTTTCCTCGGTCTTCTTGCGGTGAGGAACGGTTATTTGAACACGCGCGAGCTTGAGGTGCTTCTCGACGATCAATACCTGTACGGCGGCTACCATCGCAAAGCCGAATCGGATGCGCCCGGGGCGGCGCGCACGGTCGAAACGATGCGTGACTCGATGATCGGCTCTCTGGGCGCCATTGATGCCCATGGGCTTTTGCAGAGCTTGTCGACGGCGCAGAAGACCGGTTTGCTGACCGTGGAAAACAGAGACAAAGCGCTTATTGTCGCTTTCACCAGCGGCAAGCCGACACACGCGAAAATGAACAAGCTCAAGGGCTATGAGGCCATCACCGAGTTTGTCACCAGCTGGTCGGAAGGCATATTTGTTTTCCGAGACAAGGGGACCTCACAGGAGCTTGATGAAAGCTGCGCTTTGAAAAATACGCTCGACAAGCTCTTGCTTGATTCTGCTCTCTATAAAGATCAAATGAATCAAATTCTGGCTCAACTGCCGTCCGGCCGAAACACCATTCTCGAAAGAGTGTGGAATTTCGAGACGCTGTGGAACAAGCTCATTACCCGGCATTTGAAATATCTCGACGAATCGCCGGTCTCCGATAACGACAAGCAGTTGATCATCTCGCTTGCCAATTTGATCGATGGCTTGTCGACATTGGATGAGGTGATAAAGTCTTTCGATGTTTGGCCCGGCTATATGATCATGAAATCGGTGCATTTGCTGATTGAGCAGCGGCTTGTCAATGTGCAGCAAGCAAGCTTGTTCAGACCGTTGTCGGTTTTTCAACGCATCGTCAGCGAATTGCAAAAGACAATCGGCAGAGACGACAACAAAGCGCTGCTTCAGGCAAGCCTCCATTACGTCCATGGAGACTCGCCTGCCGCCGCCAGATTCCACATTGACCATGAAGGCCGCGTCAGTGTCAACCTGGCCCAGGTAAAAAGCTCGGGGACGCCCGTGTCGGCAGTGCTTCTCGAATTGAGACGATGGATGGAAGCATATCTCGCTTATTGCCGACGGCAAATCGACCCTCATATTGTGGACAACGCGGTGGCGAAGATCGTCAATGGTCAGGCATCACAGTAAGGTCACCGAATGCGGTATCAGAAGCTTTCGGTGATTGACGTCAGCGCTGCCGCCGGGACCACGAAGTGGCGGTGGCGGCATGTTTTCTCATCGCGCTTGTTTGCCTCCTCATTTTAAGTGAAATTTCTTCGCCGTTTCCAGTACTATGTCTGCGCGCCTCTAATAGGAGTTGGAACTTGAAAACTGTGATGCCAAAGCGTATCTGTATGTTTGCATGCATTTCTGTCTTCATCTTGAATTGGCAGTGTTTTGCTGCCGCTCAGCCCAGCGCCGAAGATGCCAAGGACCGCATTCTCAGGGCCAATGTCGTCACAGCAGATGCGCTCAAAGAAGTGCTTGTCCTTGGCGATCAGGTCATGATTCGCGTGAAGGTTGACAAGCGGCTGTCTGCGCAAGAAAAGGCGCAAATATTGGTCGGTGTGGCCAAGGCGGCTCTGGGAGCCAGCCCTGGCTCTGTGAAGCGCCTCGAGGTGCTGGCCATTACCGACGCCAAAGAGCCTGGCGAAGGCGACATAACCGGTTTGATCCTGGAAGGGGAGTCGTTGCGCTCCGTGGCCGCTGCTGCCACCACATTTGAAGGCGCCGTCCGGCCTGGCGTGGTCAAGGGAGACGTGTCCATGATCATGACCTCGGGCTCTGCTCCTGTCGGCAAGGCTGCACCGAAAGTGGTGCAGCGCAGCGCGAAGTTCAACAACGAATTCGGCGGCATGCACTCGCGCTTGATTACACTCAAGAAGCGGGGCGTGGACACGCAAACGTTTTCTTCCGAATTGGCGCGAATCGACGAGATGTATGAGAACAACCAAATAGATGGGGCGTGGGCGGCTTTGCTCAAGCTGGAGCGGCAGGTCCATGAAAAGGAGATGGGCGCTCTTCCGTTGAAGTCAGCGCAGGGCTCAGCAAGGAAGAAAAAATGAAGTACAAAATCGAGCAATCCCTTTTGTCAGAGGCCAAAGTAGACGTTGCCTGCATTCTTGTCTGGCAAGGAAAGACCATTGCCGAGGCGCTCGCGGCGCTGGACGGCCCTTTTGCCAAGAAACAGGCAAAATTTGTTGCTCACATTGCTGAGATCGCCGATGAGGATTCGTTCAAGGGAAAAGCGGGGCAATTCTTCAACGTCTTGACCTACGAACGCATTCCTAGTCGGCGCATAATCTTCAGCGGCCTCGGCGTTGAGGATTGCAATCAGGCAAACGCCGTGCGCAAGCTGGCGGCAAACCTGGCAAGGCGAGTGGGCAAAGGCGTAACCAAGTCGGCGGCCGTTTTCTTTCCCCCTGCAAGAAGGCGACAAAAAATCGCCTCCAGGAAAGCGACTAAGGATACAGAGCAAAGAAACGACGCCTCCCTCGCCCAGGCTTTCATTGAGGGCTGGCATCTCGGCTTGTATGAATTTTCCAAATACAAATCGCAGAATAATGGCGACAACAAAAAAACGAGCTCGGTCGCCACATTGTCGTTTGCTGGTCTCAAGCTCACGCAACGCGAATTGGATGCTGCTGCTAAATTGGGCGCAGCAATTGCCGAGTCCACTAACTTTGCTCGCCGCATGATTGCCGAGCCTCCCGCCTATATGACGCCGACGCGCCTTGCCGAGGAAGCAAAGACGGTGGCGAAAGAATTTGGCCTTGCGATCAAAATCCTCGACATGGCGCAAATGGAGAAGCTGGGGATGGGCAGCATTCTCGGCGTTGCTCGTGGCGCCAAAGAGCCTGCCAAATTTATCGTCATCTCTTATGATGCACCAAGAAGCAGGAAGAAGATTGCCATCGTCGGCAAGGGCATTACATTCGATTCCGGCGGGCTTTCGCTCAAGCCAGCGCAGAGCATGGAGCATATGAAATACGATATGTCCGGAGCCGCTGTAGTGATTGGCGCTATGAGGGTTGTCGGTGAATTCAGACCGGCTGTCTCGGTAATCGGAATTGCTGCTGCGACTGAGAACATGCCGGGGGGCGCAGCCCTGCACCCCGGCGATGTGCTTACCGCCATGAACGGCAAAACAATCGAAGTGAACAATACCGATGCCGAAGGGCGGCTCGTGCTTGCAGATGCGCTCACTTATGCGATTAAGCAGGGCGCCGATGAGCTCATCGATGTGGCCACGCTCACCGGTGCCGTGGTCAGCGCCCTGGGACGGGTGGCAGCAGGCATAATGGGCTCGGACCAGAGCCTCATCGATGCCCTTATGAAATCGGCGGAAGAAGCTGGCGAGAAGTTATGGCAGCTGCCTCTCTATGAAGAGTACAGAGAGTCGCTCAAGAGCGACATCGCCGACTTGAAAAATGCCGGTGCCAGAGGTGAAGCCGCAAGCGCAAGCGCAGGCATGTTTTTGCAAGAGTTCGTGGCCGGCAAGCCCTGGGCCCATCTTGATATTGCCGGACCAGCCTGGCTCGACAAAGAGCGCGACGAATGCAACAAAGGCGGCACCGCCTTTGGCCTGAGGACGCTGTGCCGTTATTTACTGTCTTACAGGCATTGAACGTCCAAAATCACTGCAGCCAATAGCGCAAGATTTTCCACACTGCTTGCTGATCTAACCTGGTCATGATTGCCGAAAATCTTTCTGCGGAGGTGGAGGTTGCAGCAAGAATATCTTTCGCATCCGAACGATTGATCGTTTCGTCCAGTTGAAAGTGCCAGCGTCCTGAAAGAAGTACGCGGTACCGCCTGAGGAGACCTGATTTCTTCAGGAGCAAAGAACGTTCGTTCACTGACAGATTTTTCAGCAGATGGCGACAGTAAGAACGGCCGATAGGTATGAAGACCTTGAACCAAAGGGGAATGGAATCCCATTGCTGAGGTGTCCCTGCCTCGCCGTCATCATTTTTCAGTCCGACGGCAGTTACACCTCCAGAACCTGTGCCGCCTCGAATAACCTCCAGCTTGAGCTTGGGGTGCTGACGTTCTTCAAATGGTTCTGAGATAGGCATCTAACAAGGCCTCTCCCCCAAGGGCGGTTATTGCGAAACAACTTGAGTGATGCTGCGCATCAGCGGGATGAGGGCGTCCGTGTCTTTGCCGTCGCTCAGGGTGACAAGCAGGCCACCGCCAAAGTCAGCAATTACCAGATAGCCTCTGGGTGTGCGGGCCACGATCTGGTGGACGCGATCGTGACCGATCTTCTTGATTGCTGTCTCAGTGTTCATGTAAACCGCCAATCCCCAGATGCCTATTGAATCTGCTTCGATATCGCCAGGCATGGTGTTGGCAATCAGCAAGCCGTCGTGCCCGATGATGATCGAGCCGAGCACTCCCTGCTGGCCGCCGATGTGCTGCAGAAGCGACTGGATTTCCGAAGCTGCTTCCAAGGTGAGAATCTTCATCTTGGTGTCAGAGAGATCTGACGCCGTCAACTTACCGATTTTCTCCAGATCTTTCTGGTCCAGCAAGAATTTGCCGATTGAGGCAATCCTTCCCGAGCCGCCGTCACTTGCCGCTTCGGCTTTAGGATCGAGACGCCCGAGCCCCTCAATCTTCGGCGGCGGGCCACCTTGGGGCGGCGTCGAAACAGCTTCGCTCAGCGCTTTAACTGCTTCTGCCACGTTGACTTTCGGGCCTGCAGGCGCGCCGCCGAAACTTTCCATCTCAGTGGAGAAAGACGATGCTGCCGGTGGCGGAGCTTGCGGCGGGGCGCCGAAAGGCGCGGGCGCTGGAGCTTGAGGCGGGGCACCGAAAGGCGCCGGCGCTGCAGCTGGAGCTTGCGGAGCAAATGGTGTCGCCGCTGGTGTTTGTGGCGCAAAGGGAGTCGGTGCCGGAGTCGGCGGAGCAAAGGGTGCAGGAGCCGCCTGCGGTGCCTGCGGCGCAAACGGTGAGGCTGCGGCTGCTGGCGCTTGGGCAAACGGTGTTGGTGTCGCTGCCTGTGCCGACGGCGCACACGGCGACGGTGCTTGAGGAGCAGGGGCCGCCGGTTGGGCTCCCTGGCCTGACCCGCTTTCCTTTATGCCCAGGTTGTCGGCGAAGATCTTGTCCATCAAATTGTCGTCGACATGGAATAATCCGCCGCCCTGGGCGCTGGGAGCCGGCTGAGCGGGAGCCGCCGCAGGAGGCGCCACTGGCATCACATTTGGTGCCGGTATCGCCGGTGGTGGTGCAATCGGCTTTGGTGCAGGCAATGGCTGTGGTGCAGCAATTGGTGCCGGCCCGCCAGGCAATCCGCCAAACGGTGCCGGTTGTGGTTTCGGCTGTGCTGCCTGTGCTGGTGCGGCTGGCGCCGCCGCCATCGCCGGCTGCGGTTCTGCGGTTGCCTGCCCGCCTACTGGCTTAGCCACTTCGGTGACGCCCAGATTGCGGGAGAAAAGATCATCCATTGCTCGATCGTCGAGGTTAAAGAGCCCTGACGAGGCATCCTGCTGAGCAGGAGCTGCTTGCGCTTGAGCAGCAGGCGCCGGTGCCGATGGTGGTACTGGTGCTGGCGCTGGCGCATGCGGCTGGGGCCCATTTGGTGGCGGCGATGGTGGCGCTGAAAATGGTGTCGGGGCAGTTGGCGACCACGGTGCCGACGGCTGCGGCTTGGACGTAGGCAGCCCGCCCGACGCTGTGCTTGAGCTGCGAGACATCACAGGCACTATTTTCGGAGCTTGTCCTGGCGCTGGCGG
>DATNRC010000477.1:0-3721 GCA_036703705.1 Candidatus Obscuribacterales bacterium | reverse complement strand
AATGGATCCCAGGCGCGCGTCTGACGAGGCAGTCCATGTGTAGTTATATCCAGCCGATTCGCCCGCCGCGATATCTTGAACGTGGTTAATGCGGCCCCTCACACTCATTGATGGCAACAGGCGATCGGACACTGTTCGCGCTTCCAGACCATAAAGATAGATCCCCACCCGCACCATATCGTAATGAGTGAAGGGAAAAAAACGCGTTGCCTCGCTCGAAGCCATATGCACCAAAGACGGTTGCTTGCGGGCGCCGCGCGCGATCCGCAAACATCTCTGGAAGGTCTCGTTTTGCCTTTTTGTCGCATCTTCATCTCCGGCTTTTGCCAGGTGCGTGAAAATACTGACAAGATCCAGATTGGCACTGTGGTCGATTTCCTCGAGAAGCGAGGGCAAATCTTTTTCGCTTGCTCCCAGCCTGTGCATGCCGGTGTCAACTTTGACGTTGACCTGACCTCGCTTTCCCATGCGCGAAGCCGACCACTGCAGATCCTTGATTTGCGAAACCGAAGTTACAGTCAAATTGAGATTGCATTCTAAAACCGTTTGCAGCGCCCAGGAAGGAGCGGGCGATAGTATCAACACCGGTGCTTTTATCTCGGCGGCCCTCAGCTGACACCCCTCATCAACCGACGCCACGCCGAGCCAATCTGCGCCCGCGGCAATCAGCACTTCGGCAACTTCAATGGCTCCATGTCCATAGGCATCGCCCTTAACAACCGCCATTACCTTCGTCCTTTTATCGGAAGCGGTCGTCTCCGGCAGATTCAAATAGGAGCGCACAATGGACAGATTTTTCTCGATGGCCCCCAGGTCGACCTCGACCCAGGCATCGCGACGCAAAGAAGAAAGGCTTTGTTGTCGTGATGCGAGCATTAGTAATTTCTCTAAACACAAGCGATGGGCATCTCTTGTTCGCCCCAAACTTTATGCTAGCATTGCTCACAGCCGAATTTACGAGTTAGGCTTGAGCCTAAGCCTGGTAGGGGGTTTGGAGAAAGATAAAAGCGACTCGATTGAGCGCAGGCAATCGAAAAACTGTTGCCGGGGCTGATCTTAGAGGGGCTATTTTTCTCAAAACACCGGCGAGAGGTAATCCTGGAGTCTTTATCTGGAGTCCCATTGGAATCAAGTATCAAGCGTCACACAAGAATCGGGAGTTGATGGGCCTTGAATAAAGCTGAATTAGTGGACATCGTAGCCAAAGAAGCTAGCACCACGAAAAAGGATGCCGAGCAGGTTATTAATAAGATGATGGAAACAATCATCAAGCACGTGGCATCGGGTGAGAAGGTTACTCTGGTTGGATTTGGAACGTTCGAAGCGCGGCAGCGCAAAGCACGTACCGGACGCAACCCGAAGACCAACGAGCCGCTGCACATCCCAGCAAAACGCGTCCCTGGATTCCGCGTTGGAAAGGAATTCAGCGAGGCTGTTAACAAGAGGAGATAGGCGAGTAATCGCGGTGAGTGAAGGCGGCGCGAGCCGCTGGAATAGATCGCCAAGGAGTCCTTTTGGAGCTTCCAAAAGTAGCGGTAATAGGTTGCGGCAACTGGGGAAAGAACCTGGTTCGTAACTTCCATAACCTGGGAGCGCTGGCATTTGTTTGTGACTCTGATCTCAAGAAGCTCGAGCACGTTCAGCGAGAGCATCGAGGGATCAGGGTCACTGATGATTTCAGTAGTGTGCTCGGCGACCCTGAAGTGAAGGCGATTGTCGTCGCCACGCCTTCTGATACTCATTTCGATCTGGCTCGGCAATCCTTGTTGGCCGGCAAGCATGTTTATGTCGAAAAGCCGCTGGCCAGGGACGTCAAGCATGCTGAAGAGTTGGACGAGCTGGCAACAGAACGCAATCTTGTACTGATGGTGGGGCATTTATTGCTCTACCATCCGGCCGTGAACTGCCTCAAGGAGTTGATCGCTTCCGGTGAGTTAGGCGATTTGCTCTTTGTGCGGTCAGACCGCATGAACTTCAATACGTCGCGCCGTGACTGGAACGTACTCTGGGATCTCGCTCCTCACGACATCTCCATGATGAGCTATCTGCTCGATTGTGAGGCCGCCGAGGTCAGTCGCGTCGGTGGTTGGGATACCCATGGTGATGGTCTTGTCGACGTGGCCTACCTCGACCTGTTGTTCCCTGTCAATTCGCGAGTGATACCAGGACAGGTGCGCAATAGTTGGGTCGATCCGCAAAAACTTGTCCGTCTCACGGTCAATGGCAGTCTCAAAACGGCAGTGCTCAACGATACGCAGGTTGAAAACAAGCTGGCGCTGCACAGCCTTACCAAAGACGGCCGAATGATTGTCGAATATCCTTACTACGCGGATACCGAGCCGCTCAGTGTTGAATGCGAGCATTTTTTGCAGTGCCTGGCCACTGGCGAGCGCCCTCGCACTGATGCCAACAATGCTTACCAGGTTGTGCGCATACTGGCTGATGTGGAGAAGCGCCTGACCGGGCGCCCGTCGGCAAAAGCTGCGCTTGGTGTCAAGTGAGCACCTTTTGCCTTCACGGCTTTGCAAGAGAGCTGAGCCTTGGGCTCGTGTTGGCGTGAAGGAGTCGGCAACGTCATCCGATATCGGAAGAGCTTCGCAGGCAGCGACGCCGGCAACGTCATCCGATATCGGAACAGCTTCGCAGGCAATACTTGTCCCTTATGCGATCATCGGCGCTTGCCAAGAAGTGCTCCATGATCGCATGCCGCTTTTCATGAGAGGCAGTGAGCCCAACCCATGGTTTGACTGTCTCATAGAAATCGGCGCACAATTACCACAAATTAGAATTCGCACTCTCTATGAGAACAGAGCGCGAAATCACTGACACTAAGAAAAATGGAGCGGGAGACGAGGCTCGAACTCGCGACATCCTCCTTGGCAAGGAGGCATTCTACCACTGAATTACTCCCGCACGGAGCGCTGGTGGCGATCATTCATTATATAACCATCAGGGCAACACTCACCACATGCGTAAACAGATTCTTTAGCACGGTGGCTGACGGCGACAGAAGCCAATGGCGGCAGGTAACGCCACCTTAGCCCCATCAAAACTTCCTGCTATATTAGGGCTGATAGGCGGACCTTTCCGAAGGGAATGACGCTTAAGAGTGCGTTTGTAGATGAGTGCCTTTGTATATAGGTAGGGTGCAGCGCAATGGCGGACGAAGAGCAAGCAAAGAAGGAACCTTCCGCGGAGAAGGCAGGCAGCCCGCTGGCTGATGCCGAAGAAGGGGGACCGGAATTGGTGGTCAAAGATGGCGATCGAAAAGCCGAGGACAAGGCGGCCGCTAAAAGTGCACAGCTGGAGAAAGCTTCTGCGCCCGTAAAGTCGGCTCCTCCTGTTACTCCCACGGGCAAAGAAAGTGGGGGACTGGCTCAGCGGCGTTCGCGTTGGGAAAGCAGCAGCGCAGCCCTTCGTTATATAAGCAGTCTTTCTCGAGATGACGAAGTAAGAGTGAGAGACAGCGATCGAGCAACTACGATTTTCTTGTTGTTGAGCTCGATATTGACTGTGCTTTCCCTTGTCGTCAAGCCATTTGCCGGAATGAGGCTGCAGCTTGTTTTGATTTGCGATTTGCTCGTCGGTGTCATGCTCATTTTTTATTTGGCAAACCGATTCGGCATCGTCAATACGCTTACCCCTCGGCAGGCGCTGTTGACGTGGCAATTAATGATGGGGTCGGCATTCCTTGGCATATTCATGACAATCAATATGGCGG
>DATNRC010000476.1:0-11379 GCA_036703705.1 Candidatus Obscuribacterales bacterium | reverse complement strand
TTTTTTCTGGTGGTGATGACCTTTGATTTTCTCGGTGAGAAACTAGGCAAAGAAATGCATGGCAGAGATCCTTTGACTGCGTATTTCTGGAACCTCGCAGGGAGCCTGGCCGGTGTTCTTGCTTACACCCTCATCTCTTATCTGCAGGCGCCGCCGCCGGTCTGGTTGTTGGTTGGTTTCCTGGCAGTCTTGCCTTTCTGGCTAAGACCATCGCACATAGTCATGTTCGCTGCCAGCGTTGGTCTTTCGGCTATGGCGACAGGAAGCAGTTTATGGTCGCCATATTATCGCATCGATTTGAAGCCTTTCCACATGGACAGGATAGAGATGGGAACCTTGCTCGAGGTCAATCATGACTATCACCAGCGCACGCTGAATTTCAACGAGACTTTTCTCAAGCAGCATCCGGAGCTCACACAGTCGAAAGCTTTTCAAATTTACTACAACACTTACAACCTGCCGTACGAATTGGCTCCTGTCAAGGATCGCGTGTTGATTCTCGGCGCCGGCACAGGAAATGATGTCGCCGCTGCATTGAGAAGTGGTGCAAAGAGAGTAGACGCGGTCGAAATCGATCCGGCAATTTTGCGTTTGGGTTACTCAATTCATCCCGAGCATCCGTATGCTGACGCGCGCGTGCGCGTTTTCAACGACGATGCGCGGGCATTCCTGGCAAACTGCAAGGAAAAATATGATGTCATCGTCTTTGGGCATGTGGACTCCCACACCACATTCTCAACTCTCTCATCGGTTCGCCTGGACAATTACCTCTACACGAAAGAGAGCTTGAATGCGGCTACACGAGCCCTTTCCGATCGCGGTCTTGCAGCGCTCAGTTTTGCCGCAGGACCGGCGTGGTTGCGAGGAAGGTTGTACCAGGCAGTAGACGCGGTCACGGGGAATCCACCGGTGGCGCTGAAAACCCACTTTGATAATCCCGGCTCCGTCACTATATTGTGGGGGCCTGCTTTGCCTCAGATCAAAATGGATACGGCAAAGTCGACGAAGTACACGGAGCCGCTCCCGCAAGAAGAGCTCGAAGCAAAAGTTGAACTGCCGACAGATGATTGGCCGTTTCTCTATCAGCAAAAAAGGAATATTCCGCCGTTTTATCTTGCCATGTTGGGAATCATCTGCTTCCTCGGCAGCATGATCATCTTTTCGCGCATGCGCGTGAATCTCGCAGCATTGAAAGAGTATTCGCAGTTCTTACTGCTCGGTGCCGGATTTCTGCTTCTGGAAACTAGAGGAATGCTCGCGATTTCCGTTTTGGTCGGCTCCACATGGCTCGTGAATTCTCTTGTCATAGTAGTAGTGCTTCTCATGGCGATGGTGGCCAATTATGTGGTAATGAAGGTGGCGACCCTTAAAGAATGGCATGGATACGTTGGGCTATTCGCCTCCCTTCTGGTGTTATATCTGGTGCCACTGGGACAGTTCTCCGGCGAGCCTCTTGCCACCAAATTGCTTTTAAGCACCGCTCTTCTCGGGTTGCCGGTAATCTTTTCGGGACTGGTGTTCTCAAAAGCCTTCTCTCGAGTCGCCGAGCCGGAATGCGCGCTGGGAATCAACATACTGGGCGCTCTCATTGGCGGCTGCACGGAATACCTGTCGACGGTAACCGGCATAAACGGACTCACGCTCTTGAGCATTGCCATTTATGCGCTGTCACTTTTGTTGAGCAAACTGAAGAATGAAGCAAAGCCCGAGGCCGGGTAGCGCCAGCTGTGCCGGCCGGCGCACCAGAGCGCAGTCAAGCCTCCAATCCACAGCAACATATCAGTCGATGAACAACAGTACAGGCTGCCGGTCTCTCAAAGGAGCTGTTCATTCGCGACATTGCCAAATTTGAGTCCGTCCTGAGAAGGACACTTTAGCGGCTCGGATGCTTCCGTTCTTCTTTCAAATCACTGCCAAAAGGCTCCCCTATCTTAAGTTCTTCCGCCCACTCCGAAAGACGGTCGAGCTTGCCTTTGCTGAGCCACGCCTCAAAGCGATTTTCGACTCGCTTGTAGCCTGCCGGCAGAGCGTAAGGTTGAAAGTTGTTTTGCAAGAGAGCATAAGTCTTGGTAGAGAGAAAGGTTTTCTCGGCGCCGGCAGCACCCACGTGCCTGGCGCTGACATTTATTCCGCCCGCTGGCATATGGGGAAAAACAGGGGCGAGCACGTCATATACTCGCTTCGGAAACTTAGGCTCGACGATTATCTCGAACTCCGCGGTCACTTTTAACTGCGGGCCTTTATCGGGACCGCTGAAACTGCTCAACGACCAGAAATCGCTCTTACTCGATCGGCGTTTCTTCAGTGTGGAGACAACCAAATCACCACGCCTGGTGCGCGCTTGATCGTAGCTGCGGTGGTCGTAGGAAGGATAATCGACGCCGGACACTGACAAGCCGCGTTTCATCCAGGTCTCGAGAGGCACTTTGTAGTATGTCTTTTCCGCTGGATTGACGATATAAACATCCCACGATGGGGCTCTGGCCGCGATGATAATGCCGGTCGTATGATCTTCCATTTTGACGGCCTGGTCTGACGCTGAAAGGCGATACTCATTCAGGCAGCCATCGAGACCGCCCCGCGCTTTCTGCTCGAGGACAAGAGTCTTAGCAGAGACGCCCGGGCCCGAAACAAGCAATAACGCGATAGCGATCAAAGTCCTCATTTCCGACTTCGCCCGGCGCTCCTCTCCTTCTTGACGCTCGTCTGCAAAATTGCCTCGCTGCTTATGATTTCTACGCCATTTTCGCGCATGAGCTTGATGGCAGATTTGACCGTATTGTTGCCGGCGTCTACGCCTTTGCAGGCATCTTCAATCACGGTGACGTCGAATCCCAGTTTTATGCCGTCGAGCGCTGTCGCCTTGACGCAGAAATTTGTGCACACTCCGGTGAGAAAGATGTGCCTTACGCCGTGCTTCTTCAAATAAGTTTCGAGCTCTGTTGCATTATTACCAGCATTATCGATGAAAGCGCTGAACGAGTCCACATCAGCGTCCATCCCTTTGCGGAACACCTTTTTGAAAGCTTTGGTATTGAGACCGTCGAAGAAGTTGGCGCTTTTCGTGTTCTGCACGCAATGCATGGGGAAGAGCGGCTGCAGATATCCTTTCATGCGCAGTGTGTCGCCAATCTTCTTGTGCTGGTGGTTTATGGCAAAACTCACATGATCGGCGGGATGCCAATCTTGCGTGGCAAGCACGAGGTCGAACTTCTCTGCAAGGGCGTTTACTACCGGCACAATTGACTCGGCTCCGGGCACGGGCAGCTCGCCGTTGGTGCCGAAACCTTTTTGCGCGTCAACAACGATTAACGCCGATTTCGTGCGTGATGCAAGCTTCTTTTGTCCTGCGGCTGTTTGCTTGGCGCTGCCGTTGCGGGCACGAAAGTGGTCGCCGCCTTCAGCGCCGTTATCGTCTTTTGGCAGGGTTGCAGCTTTCATTCTTGCTTGTTTGTCCTGCCTGGATTCACTCTTTGCGTAATCTTTGCGGACACAAGCCCACATTTCGCGCAGCTCTTTCTTGAATGCGCCGGAGAGTATCGGCGCTCTCCTCCACGTGCGCGGATCTAGATTGCGGCTTGCCACATGCAATGCAGCCGGAAGACGCTCTCTTTTCCACTGGTTTCGGCTCCAGAGAACAAAGAATTTCTCCACCCATTCGGCAAGTGTCTTCTTATCTTTCTCAGGAAATCTGGCCCGCAACACTTGATAGCATTCCAGCGGCGACTGGTTGTTTTCGATCGAGCATTCTTCAATCAGGTCGAGCACCGCATACGGCATCAGATCTTTCTCCGCCGTTTGCTGCATTGCTTCGGGTCGCAACTCAGGACGCGGATCTTGTTTGATGACAACGTCAAGCTCGGGCAGAGGTCCCGTCTCTAAAGGTCCGTGAGAGCGCAGCCATTTCAGCCAATGCCTGATGAAAGCTTTGTCTACCCCGGCAAGAGGCGCCAGCCCCCCGCTCGTATCACCGTCCATGGTGCAGTAGCCGACCGCTCCTTCAGAACGGTTGCTGGTGCAAAGAAGAATTGCGTCGTAAATGTTGGCCAGCATCCAAACTCCGGGGTTGCGCACCCGTGCCTGGATGTTCTGCAGCGCCAGATCATCTGTTTCGAATGTCAGTTTGCGCTTGACGGCTGATGAAACCATGTTGGTATACGCATCGACGATTTTGTCGACTTCGAATTCGTAATACCGGGCACCCAGTGCTTCCGACAGCACGCGCGCCGAATTTCTTGTTTCATGCGAGCTGTTGCGCGTTGCCTGATAAACCACCGTCAGCAGTTTGCCGATAAGGTCCCGGCTCGTCTTGCAATCGTCAATCTTTTCCAGGTAGGAAAGCTTGCGTTTGACGCCGTCGATGCGCAAATCTTGCAGAGCCAGCTCTATCATAAGATAAACGAGACAGGAGACGGCGCTCGAATCAGCGCCGCCGCTGAGTGAGACAATATAACCGTGCGAGCCGCTCTTCCTAAGGTAATCGAACAATCCTAACGCCACAGCGCGGGCGAATTCGTTTTCGCGAATGTGCGGGCCGCTCTCCCACTCGTCTTGATTTAGCGGTGATGGCGGCTCGAGCTCACACTCAGGAAACTCGAAATCGACATCAACACAAGAAGGATCGTCGAGAAGATTTGGCGTGAAGCTGTAAGTGCGCAATTGCATCATGCGCGTGCTTTCTACATCGATAACAGCAGATGTGATGTCCACGTCGTGGAAAGAGAAACGTTTGCCGATGGTCAATATCTTGCCCCCGGATGCGATGATGGCACCGCCGTCGTAAATCGCTCTTCCTGCTTCATTGCCCAGCAGATTGGAATACACATAACTGGCGCCGAAAGCGCGTGAGCCTTCTGCGACGAGCTGTTTGCGCGTTTGCAGCTTACCCATCGCAAAGTGACTGGCTGAAGGATTGAGAATGATATCCACTGCATTTGGTGCCAGCTTGTTGCCGGGCCGGTTGTACACCCATGCGTCCTCGCAAATCTCATAGCCGATCTTTATGCCGCCGATGCGAAAATGAATGTCGCCCATAGGCAACAGGCGATCGCCGAATTTGACGTGCGCAATGGCAGCCTCATTCCAGGCCTCGAACCACCTCGGCTCATAATGTATGCCGTCGCCGGCGAGATTCCTCTTTGCCACAAGTCCTGCGATTTCGCCATCCACAAGCAGTGCGCCGCAATTGAACAATGCATTATTGTGCAAAACCGGCAAGCCGACGCTTACGACCATGCCTCTTGTTGCAGGAAGAATCTCATTGAGCACATCCCAGGCCCGATAGCGCAGATCGGCCCGGAAAAAATCATCCTCGCAGCCATAACCGGTGATGCACAGCTCCGGCAGGCAAAGCAAGCTGATTCTGCGCCTGCGTGCCTCAGAAATGGCATCGACGATGTTCCGTTTATTGTTGTCCCAGTCAAATGGAGTCTGGTTGAGTACGCCGGCTCCGACTTTTATAAGTTTCACGGTAGTTCACCAAGCGGCATCCGCGGTTTGTTGCTTCGGTTGAGTTTTTCCTGCTTGCGATGTTCTCGTTCTTTAAGAATCAACTCCGTCTTGAGCTCATGCAGGCTCTTTTCGAGCCCGACTGGATATTGATGAGGATTGAGCAATCTCTTGTATGTATAGTGTAATCCTTTCAACTGCTCTCTTGCGTAGTCCCTGATCGCGGTCAGCGAGGGTGAGGCATACACCTGTGACCCGCCGCGAAATACGGGCACCAATAAGTCGGCAAATGCTGTCCCCTGATCGATGCGCTTTCTCCGCGTCATATCTAGAGGGTCGACGATCGTGGACTCATTGCCGGGTGGATCATCCTCGTTGTAGATCATGTCCGCGATGAATCCTTCATCATTCAAGAAACGGCGAATTTGTTGGGCGCCGGGTGTAGAGATTTTGATTGCTTGCTCGGAGATTTTTACTTTGTAGTGCCATTTTTCGCCCGGCTTGCGCACTGCCGCCAGCTTGTATACGGCGCCCAGAGCGGGCTGATCGTAAGCCGTTATCAGCTTGGTGCCGATGCCCCAGACGTTGATTTTTGCGTTCTGGTTGTTCAAGCTGTCCATGATGTATTCGTCAAGGTCGTTGCTGGCAAGAATGAGCGCATCATGAAAACCAGCGGCATCAAGCAATTTTCGGGCCTCCATGCTGAGGTAAGCGAGGTCGCCCGAGTCCAGCCTTATGCCCAGGAAATGATGCCCGTTTTTCGCCAGCCATTTTCCTGCCTCGATGGCATTGCTTACGCCTTCGAGCGTGTCATAGGTGTCTACCAGAAAAACGCAATTATTGGGCATTGCTTTTGCGTATTCGAGAAAGGCCTCGAGCTCGTCGTCGAATGACATTACCCAGCTGTGCGCATGAGTGCCGCTGACGGGAATGCCGTAGAGCTTTCCGGCAAGCACATTGGAAGTAGAGTCGCAGCCGCCGATGTGTGCGGCGCGGCTGGCAGTGAGCGAGCCATCAATGCCCTGGGCTCTCCGCAAACCGAATTCGAGAATATTGCGATCGCCGGCAGCTTCCCGCATACGTGCTGCTTTTGTGGCAATCAGAGTCTGAAAATTCACGAAGTTGAGAAGCGCGGTTTCCAGCAGCTGGCATTCGACAATCGGACCCTTCACGCGCAAAAGCGGCTCGTGAGCAAAGACGACGGTGCCCTCCGGAACCGCGTCAATATCGACGCTCATCCGCAGATCGCTCAAATAGTGAAGAAATCGATCTTCAAATAATCTTTCACCGTCGTGCCCGTTCAATGTTGAAAGATAGGCCAGATCATCTTTGGTGAAGTGGAAATTGCTAATGTGCGCAATAACCGACTCGAGACCGCATGCCAGCGCGAAGCCGCCTTTAAAGGGATTCTTGCGAAAAAAGACATGATATACGGCTTCTTTGTCGGTAGTTTTCGACTTCCAATGGCTGTATGCCATCGTCAGTTCATAAAGGTCAGTCAACAAGCACATCGACTGCTTATACAGCTCGTTCACCGGCAATCAGCCTCGCTTCTAAAACTTATTTCTCTTTCTTTTGCTCCTTCTCTTCCGGGGTGATTAGCGCCATCAGAGTCGGTGCGTAGAGAATGAGGCAGCCCAGAGAAAGCATGCCTATCGCTCCATTGGGATCTAAGCCGGCTGGCCAGACACTGCGCAACACAAAGAAGAGAATGATGACAGGTATAAGCCATATCAGCAACCACACGCCTACCGGCAACGACGTCAGCTTTTCCGGGAGCTTGAGTGGGGTGAACTTTTGCATAACATCAGTGAGAAGCTTGAGGAATACGATCGTTACTGTTGCCAGGGTGCACAAATAGCTGTCCTGCCCTCTGAGAGAGCCGACGAAAGCGGCAAAAGCCATTCCCACTATAATGACGAGCGCAAACCGTCCGGCCGCTGAAGGCGGATCTTTTATTCTTCTTCCTTTGTAGCGATCCTGATATCCCAAGGTTGCTCCTTCAGTAGTGGCGCCTCCTGCCTCCATAAAAACGCTACTTGGCCGCGCTGGCGCTGCTTGCATTCATGGAAGCTTCCAATTTCATCGCCTCAGGCACGCGCTTGGAAAGTCTCAGATAAAGCGCGTAGCACTTGTATACGCTGGCGCCAATTGGAGAATTCGGACCATTATCGAGAAGCGCGATTGCTTTTTTGAACCACGAATCTGCTTCTGCCGACTTCCCCGTCTGGCACAACTTCATGGCTTTCATGCTGTAAGCTTGCGCCAGATTGTCCTTTGCTACTTTCAGTTTGGCATCGAGTTTCAAAGCCTTTTCCAATTTGGCGATGCCGACATCCACATTGCCCGACTGAAGAGCCATGGCGGCCTCATTGTTGAGCTGCATAGGATTGTTGCTCTCGATTGTCGAGGCAGGAGGCGCGGCGGCAGGCTTAATTGCCACATCGTCCGAATACAGATGCTGCACTGTCTTGCGATCGCGTTCGCTCAAGCCGCGATCTTGGTTGGCTAACGGCAGGGAGGCAAACATGATGTCTCCGGGCTTGGTTGAATGTCCCATCAAGCCCAGAGAATGTCCTATTTCGTGCAGGCAAATCCAGCGCACCAAACCGGGGGTCAGCGCCAGCTCGGGAGTGGGATTCAAAGTCAAGACGACAATGTTTGCTCGTGCTATGCCGCTGGCGCTGGGGAAAATTTTCGCTTCGCCTCCTTCGGCGGGATTGGAAACTTCTTTGATGTCGTTTGAGAAAGCGAATTGGATATCGCCTTTTGTGGGATCGGTGACAAACTGGAAAGTGACCTTCCCATTAGTGGCTTGCGACCACTCATTGAAAGCATTTGTCACCACGTCGGCGTATTCCGGCTTGTAGCCAGGCACTTTGTCCGCGGGGCGCACATAAACTTTGATGGGCATGCGGTTGGCATTCCATTTTGTAATGCCGCCGCCGTAACCAACCAAATCAAAATACTCATCGGGAGAGCCCTTGCTCTTGGCTTGCTCGTTGGCTTCGCGCTCGAGCATCATAATCAGCCCTTTGATCTTGCCCGCATATTCGTGGCCCGGAAATCGCCGCTCGAACTCTTTGAAGGTGCGCACAGCGTCACGGGTTCTGCCAACCGACTGATAAACGCTGCCCAATGTCATCCAGGCCACAGCCAGCCCCGGATCGAGCGCCGTTGCTTTCTCCAGGTGTTCGACGGCTTCGTCTGATCTGCCGAGCTTGGCTAGAGTAGTGCCCAGATTGCATTGCACCTCCGGCAGTTCAGGCGCAAGCTCAGCCGCCTTTTTCATATTCTCCAGAGCTTTCTCGGACTGATTGCTGTTGAGCAATTCCCGCGCCTGATTCGACAAAACCATCGCTTCATAGACGTTCTTCCCTACGGGTTTTCCCTTGACAAGGTATTGCGGTCCAGGAGATCCCGCCGGTAGCTCTTGAGCTTTTGCGAGCAATTGCCAGGACATAATGAGCACCGCCGGAAGTGTTTTTGCCATCCACGTCTTTTTGCTCTGCTTGCTTAGAGCTGTTCGCATCACGGTCATCGTCTGTCGCCTTACCTCGCATTGGCCTCTCTTCTATATCCCTTATATCCCCACATTCCCTTGCATTTTAGCTGCCCATGCGCCCGGCAACGAATTAATGGTCCGATCAGATTAAATCCCGCCGTTTCTCTTAAGCAAAAAGTTATACTCCTCTCACCTCTTATAAATTTGCGTTGGCAGCAGTCGTGAGCCGGAGGAAGCGGGCATGGCATCAACTTTCGTGCATCCTTGCGCGGTAGCTCAGGAAAAGGCACCACTCACGGAAAAGGCGCTTGTGGGCATGGTCGGTAACAATTCTTACGCGAAGGCGCTTTCGTGTTACTTGAGAGGGCAGGGGTTTCCGATAATTGCCTTGGGCGCCGGCGGAGAGGCCGGCAGGAGCGATTTGCTGGCGGCAAAAGGATCGTTGAACGGCCGTTTCGCCGTCGAGGATGTCGCCGCCACCGCTGAGAGCCTGCTTGCTGAGTGCGCGACCGTTTTTCTGGCCGAGCATCCGCTAGATTATGGGGAAGTCGCCTGGGCTCTTGCCCCATGGCTTCGCCCCGGACACGTAGTGATTTTGCACAATGGCGGATTTGCCGCTTCCGTCGAGTTCTCGAATTTGATCCGCGGGCACGGCGCGTTTGGCGTCAAAGTCCTGGAGATGGATTCGTGCTTTTCATTTGCGGAGCTGGAAAGCGATTGTTTGCGGGTGGGCGCCATCAATCAATGGGCGTTGTTTTCGGCTGAGAATCACAGCGAAGGCTTCTTGTATTCGTCGCAAATTCGCCGCTTTTTCCCGAAAGCCGAACTGGCGCAAAATCTGCTGCAGCGTGGACTGTCTGATTTTGTTTCGCTTCTTGACCCGCTTGTATATGTGGCAAACATGAGCGCAATCGCACGCGGCGCTGCTTTTGACCTCTATGGCGGCGCATTCACGGAGAAGAGCGTCCTGCTCGCCGAGCAATTGCAAAAGGAGATATGCCTTATTGCAAACGCGTATCATATTGACGCGGCGCCTATTTCGCTAATGCTCAAACGCAGTTACGGCTGCGACGGCACAAGCATCAAGAGCGCCCTTAACACGGCCTGCGCTTTTGCAAATAGCAGGATTTTGACAGAAGAACGCCTGGCCAACCACGTCGGCTCAACTTACGTACCGTTACGCGAACTCGCTTGTTTAGCGAATCTAAGAACGCCGGTGATTGATTCTGTTATAAGTATTGCTTCCGTGCTCTGTGGTTCGGACTTTCTCGTTAGAGGAAGAACGCTTTCAAAGCTGGGCTTTCAAGGTATGGGTCCGAAGGAGATCGTAAATTCAGTGAATGGCTAGCTCTTTGGGGGCGACTTCCCGAGGGGGCTTGAGAAAATCCGGTACAGGCTGGATTATGACGGCGCTGCTGGCAGCGTCCATCGAGCCCATTATTGTCAAATTCGGCTATCGGGGAAATGTTACTCCGCTTCAGCTCTTTGCGCTGAAGACCGTCTTTGCTGCCTTGTTGTTTTTGCCCCTTGCCGCGCTGAGAAAGTGTCCCTGGCTAGGTCTTAAGGGCATAGGCAAACTTGCTTTCGTTTCGCTGCTTTTGATGGGCACGAATCTGTTTACGCTGTATGCCTTGAAGTATATTTCCGCCGTCACTGTCATAACGGTTGTCACGACGACACCAGCCCTCGTTGCCATAGTCAATCAAAGCCTGGGCCGCGAGCAAGCGGAGAAGGGATTTTGGCTTGCCTTCTGGCTCTCTTTTTCAGGCGTCATCCTCTCCGTTGAATTGTCGCAATTCGTCGTCAATCCGATCGGCCTGGCGGCGATGTTTACAGCCGTTGTCACTTCGACCGTCTACCGTGTGAGGATGGAGGATTTGACTGATGAATTCAGCCCTCTGACTGTCTCCGCTTACACATTTGCAATCGGTTCGCTTTTGACCCTTATTTTCCTCTGGCCTTTCATGGGCAGTGTTCCTGCCGAAGCATGGGGGCTCGGTGTCTGGATTGGGATGGCGGCGGGATTCGCCAATCTAGCCTTTCTCAAGGCGCTCAATATTGTCGGCGCCACTCGCATATCAATCATCGCCATGCTGCAGCGCCCGCTTCTCATTATCGCGGCAGCAGCAGTGCTCAAAGAGCCTGTGACGTTGCTCCAGGCAACAGGCATCATCATGGTGCTCGTCGGTACGCAAATGGCGCGCGTGCGGAGACTGCCGAAAGATGGCGCAGTGCCTGAAGGCAACTCCTGAATGCCCGGGACATGGATCGCCCTCATGAAGCAACCGGCATTCGTTGAACGAGGTTGGCATTTCAGCCGGCTTTTCTGGCCGCGAAATGTTTGATTTCGGTGGTAGTGCGTCTGGTGGCAGGAAGGCTCGAGTCGGCCCCGTCAATTGACACAAATCAAAAGCCATTGCCGGGGG
>DATNRC010000475.1:0-12637 GCA_036703705.1 Candidatus Obscuribacterales bacterium | reverse complement strand
AAAGATGGAATTGAAGGCCGAGCTGGATCGTATCGCCTCAGAGGAAGCGACAGTGAGCGCTCAAGCGACCAAATCGGCCAACAGCAAAGTTATCGGCCTGGCGCGATCGCTTGACGACGTGGGCTTCAAGCTCAATTCCATGCTCAAGAAACAGGTTGTTCTTCCGCTTGTGCAGGGCTCCCATTTTGCTGTCGGCAGCGGGGACTGGATCGATATCGACGATGTGGCGATGAGGCGCTGGGATCTTGAGGGCAGAATCGCCAAGCTCGTTGCAGATGGTGTAATGAATATGGAAACGGCTTCGGAACTGCGAAAGCAAATGGATGCAATTGGTGATCGCGAGAGTCGGATGCGTTCTGACGGCGATCTCGATTACAAGGAAAGTCGGATTCTTTATAGCGACTTCGATCGCATCGCCGGGCAAATCGAAAAATTGTCGCGGCACGGCACCAAACGACGATAGCTCTCTTTGGAAGACCCCGGCAACGCCATGCGCCGCAGTTTCTCACCGCATGAGCCGTGTCGCCATGCCGCTGCGCACAATCCCGTCAGTTTCCATCCGGCTCCTACCGAAATCGCCCGCACTCACGCATGTCTTTTCTGGGCGCAGTTCCAAGTACAACTTGTGGAATCTCTCCTTCGGCTCTTTTCGATACCGTTCAGCGCATCAAAAAGCATCACTACGAAGCCCTGGGCTTCTAGCCCGACTCGATATGGAGGAGACTCTCGGGCTTGATTCGATTAATACACTCGGTTCGGCGTGCCGGTCACCTTCTTCGCTTCAGCTTTCACCTTGCCCGGCTCACGGCCGAAGCTGACGCCGAGGCTTTCGAACATCGCCACATCGGCCTCATCGACGTGTCGCTGAACGATCGCATCTTTCACATCCATATACTCAATCTTGCCGCCGCGATAGGATACAACCGTTACGCCGAATATGCCCTGGGAAATCAACTCGACGGCAGCAGAACCTGCTTCCAAGCCAAAATTCGCATCCACCGCAGACGAGAAACCGCACCGTACAAGGTGGCTCGGCCTTATCTCCCGCACTTCAGGAATCTCGTAAACGCCCTCGACAAATTGCCCAGTTCGCTTCATGAATTCTTTGATTTCAGGATCCGCTTTGATACGGCTTTCGATTTGTTTCACGACATAGGCGCCGGCACCCATCAGCTTGCGGTGGCCGAATGAATCAGGCGCCGAGCTCATGTCTACCAGCTCATTGCCGGACGCATCGCGCAGCCCCTCGGCGACAACAACAGAAGCCGTACCGGCCCGAACATCGCTCTCTTCAATGCGTTTGATGAATACCGATTTCAGATGCTTGTATAGAACATCAAAGTCTACCGGTATCTCAGGAATGAGCACAGCGTCCGCATCCGCCGCAACTCCTCCGCGGAACGCAGTATGACCGGCATATCGTCCAAATACCTCGAGCACAATGATTCTATTGTGCGTCCTTCCTGTCGTGCGCAAATCGCGAACAGCCTCAGCAATTCGATTGATGGTCGAGTCGCCGCCAACGCTATATGGCATAAGATCGAGATCCATTGTTTTTGGCGCGTGAACGCATGAGATGCCCCGCTGCGCAAGATCGGCCACGACGCTGCCGGTATCGTCACCACCGGCGATGACCAGCGCCTCAAGGTCGAACTTCTTCAAGCCGTCTTTGATACGTTCATAACGTTTGTCGTCTTTGATTTTGGAGATCTTGACGCGGGAGTTGCCCGCTTCGCTGCCCGCAAGAAAGACATCGATCTTTTCGATGCGCTCTCTGGTGAGCTTGGCTAAGTCTTGCAGATCGACAAGGTTGTAAAGGCCGGCGTAGCCGTTTGGAATAATCCAAGCGGTCATTCCCTTGTTGAGAGCCGTAAGCGCTGCTCCCTTGATAACGCCGTTAAGTCCGCCGCAATCGCCGCCGGAGGTTATGATGCCGATATTTTTCACTTCGCTTGACTCGCTTGAAGGGACAAACACCGGATATTTATCATGCTTTGCTGCTCAGTTCTTCTTGACTGCCGCAAGATAAATTGACCCGTTACGAAACTTGAATCTCGCGCGTCAGTCAGAATGAATCTGGCTGTCACTGATTGCGTTCCTATAGGAAACGAGGCGATTTGCCGCACTGGCTTTACGCCCGAACGACAGCGCTGGAGCAGCGGGTCGGAGAGATACAGCGAGGTCGAGGGCGCGAGTCGTGCCGCCAGGTTTTATATTGTTGTGTCGGTCCGCTCAGTCGAGTACATCGCGGTTGGGTATGCGAAACCAGAACGTGCTGCCCACTCCTTCCTGGCTTTCGACATCGATGGAGCCCTCGTGTTCTTCGATGATGGCGCGGCAAATGGCAAGCCCCAGGCCGAGTCTGCTGCGCACCTGACCGCTGCGCCTTTCCATGATGACTCCCGAAAAAACATCCTTCATCTGAAGCGGTGACATGCCTGTGCCGCAGTCTCGCACGCGCACTTCAGTAAAGCGATCAATTTGCTCAATTTCAACGCGTACGGTGCTGTTATTCGGTGAGAACTTTATGGCATTAGAGAGCAAATTCACCATCACCTGCACCATTCGTTCGGGGTCGACGTGCGCTATGAGTTTGGTCGCCGGCAAAACAATGTTGACTCCCTTCTCTGCATTCAGACCACTAACTGCACTGAGCGAGCCTTCGAAAATGTGCTCCCACAGAACATCAGCTTTGTTGAGCATCATTCTTCCAGTTTCGGTTTGATCTAGATAAAGCAAATCGTCGATCAGGGAAACGACTCTGTCGAGCTCTTGCTCAGCCTGTCTGACGCGGATGCGTCCCTTTTCCGAAAGTGGTCCGTAGACATTTGCACTCATGAGCGTGAGCAAGCTGCGAATCGAATTCAGCGGTGTAGCCATATCGTGACAGGCCATGGACATGAAGTCACGGCGAAAACGCCTCTGTCTGGTCGTCGATATGACGGCATAGATGCTCTGGTCGCGCCTCGAACTTTGCACGGACCAAATGCAATCTACTGCTCGCCCGTCTTTGTGGCGCACTCTGCACTCGAAGGACAGTTTTTTGTTGCGCCGAACCACTTCCGCCATCACCTTAATTGCTTCCTGTCGATCTTCGGCCGCTATCAATTCGCTAAAGTGCAGCCCGCCAATTTCCTCGGGAAGATAGCCCCAGTCTCGCTGGCAAGCGGAGTTATCGTCAAGAGGTTGCCGCGCCTGTCAAAACAGCAAATGATGTCGCTGATGTACTCGTCGGGTTGGCTCCGCTTGATGAATTTGGAGCTGCCCGTCGCCATGGATTTTGATGAAATCTCAACCCAGCCTGTATCGAACTCTCGGGCTGATGGCTGGTCAAACGATATCACTTGAGCATCCGGCGACGCGGAACTCTGTTGCGGCAGGGCAAACGATATCGGTTGAGTGTTTGGCGACCTGGAACCCTGCTCCGGTCGGTCAAACGATATCGCTTGGGCGTGGGCCGACCCGCAACCCTGTTGGGGTCGGTCAAACGATATCGGTTGAGTGTCTGGCGACCCCGACCCCTGCTGGGGCAGGTCAAACGATATCGGTTGAGTGTTTGGCGATCCCGACCCCGGCTGGGGCAGGTCAAACGATATCGGTTGGGCGTGGGCCGACCCGGAACCGTGCTGGGGCGGGTCAAACGATATCGGTTGGGCGTGGGCCGACCCGGAACCCTGCTCCGGTCGGTCAAACGATATCGGTGGAGCAATCGCCTGCGCGGATGCCTGCTGCGGGGCGCAACTAGCATAGTTCGAGACTCGGCTGGGCTCAGAGGGCGGTTGGTTATGTACCCGCTCTTCCTTCGAATGCGACTGACCGTCTCCGGGAGCACATCCGCCTCCCCCTGTGCCAATGTTCGACGTTATAACCAAGCTACTACCTCAAAAAACACGCCAATTACGAAGTTCGCCTCTTCTCGTGAGGATAAACATTAGTTTTTGCAATTGTGTTGCTGAGACCAGACGGTTCTATACAAATACAAAGCAAATACGCCGCTTCGGTTGCTTCTCAGGGGCTGGGGCCGTAGACTTCGCTGCATGCAAACAAATCAGATGCACGAAATACTGACAATCCTGGAGCGTGACAGTCGAACCGCTCCCGCGACTATTGCCAATATGCTTGGCATGTCGGCTGACGAAGTCAAGCAAGCAATTGGAAAGCTCGAGGCTGACGGCATCATCAAAAAGTATTCGGCCGTAATCGATTGGGAAAAGGCGGGCGTGGAGCGCGTCGTAGCGTTTATCGACGTAAAGGTAACACCGGCACGTGATGTCGGCTTCGATGCCATAGCTGGTCGCGTGGCTCGATTTCCGCAGGTGAAAACTGTATGGCTGGTGTCCGGTGGCAGCGACCTCCGAGTGGTTGTCGAGGCGCCAAATTTGCGGGAGTTGGCCACCTTTGTGGCCGAAAAACTAGCCACGATCGATGGCGTAACAGGCACGGTAACCCACTTCGTCCTCAGGCGGTACAAGGAAGAGGGGGCTTTGTTCCTCGATCTTGAGCAGGATTCACGGCTTGTAGTGTCCCCATAACCAGCCATGAGCAAGAAATTGGCAGCAAAGCCATTATCGAGAGCTGCGTCAAAGGTTCCATTTTCGGGAATCCGCAGGTTTTTTGACATTGCCGCTCAGATGCAAGATGTCGTTTCTCTGGGCGTTGGTGAGCCTGATTTTGTTACACCGTGGGAAATTCGCGAAACAGCCATTTATTCCATTGAGAAAGGCCAGACAACCTATACATCCAATTACGGACTCATCGAGCTTCGCCGCGAGATAAGCAAACATCTCGGTCGGCTCTATGCCGTTTCGTATGATGCCGACTCTGAAATCATGGTCACGGTGGGCGTGTCTGAAGGGCTTGATTTGGCGATGCGCGTGCTGCTCGATCCCGGGGATGAAGTTCTCGTTCCAGAGCCGTGCTATGTTTCTTACCGCCCCTCAATAGCGCTGGCAGGCGGAATTCCTGTAGGTGTCGAAACTTCGGCTGACGACAATTTTGCAGTCACGGCGGACAAATTGCGAGCCGGATTTACCCCGCGCACAAAAGCGATATTAATCGGTTATCCATCGAATCCGACTGGTGCAGTCATGTCGAGGCCGCAGTTGCAAGAGGTCGTTGACTTCGCGCTCGAACGGGGTCTCTATATCGTAAGTGACGAGATTTACGACCGGCTGGTTTATGACGGCGGACACTGCTGCGTCTCGTCAATCCCAGGAGCGAAGGAAATAAGCATCCTGCTCAATGGATTCTCGAAGTCATACGCAATGACGGGATGGCGGATCGGTTATGCATGTGCTCCGGAGCCAATCATCCGTTTGATGACAAAGATTCACTCCTACTCAATATTGTGCGCGCCAATAACCGGGCAAATTGCAGCCATTGAAGCTTTGAGGAACGGCGATGCGTGCGTCAAGGAAATGATGTCGCAGTATAAGCACCGACGGAGATTGATCGTGGACGGACTCAACAAGCTCGGGCTCACCTGCTATATGCCTCAGGGGGCGTTTTATGCTTTTCCCTCGATTCGCTCGACCGGGCTGACTGCAGAACAATTCGCAGAAAGGCTTCTGTTTGAGGAGAAAGTTGCAGTTGTGCCAGGCACTGCATTTGGTGCCGGTGGTGAAGGACATGTACGCTGCTCGTACGCAACGAGTGTGGAGAAAATAGAAATCTCGCTTTCGAGAATGAGAGCATTCCTTGAGAAGATGAAATGATTAGCTGACAATCGGCGAAACAAAACAAGCATCAGGAGAGTGGACGTGGTTTTTCAAGGCAATTTTGGCATTCCCGAAGATTTGAAAGAAATGGTCAGGCGTTCGTCTGACGCTGAAGTGACCGAGTTTGTGCTTGAGTCCTTGAAGGAAGTCCTCAGAAACCCGCAGCAGCTTGCGCAAATGGCACCGACGGTGCCGCCGCAATTGTTGGCCGGGCTGCGCGCATTTCCAGCTACTGACGCTGCCCTTCGTCCCCTTGCGCAATCGATTGCCGAGATGCTCATTCAGGAGGTCCGGTTCGGCAAAAAGGCGACGGAAGAAGGACTGCGCAGTGCGCTGCTCCAATCCGTCATGTCGCCAAATTCCCTGGACTGGATCTCTCAAATCATGCCTGACATGGAGGAGATTTCGGAAAATGGTGACGTCGGCGATATGCCACCGGAAGTAAAGAAATTGCTTGATACCGCTGAAGGTGCCGATTCGCTCGAAGATGCCGAGGCGGCGTTGCGTGAAGCGTTTGAGATTAGCCAGAAGAGTGAACCGGAGAGCGTGTGGGCGCTCACGATCATGCAGCATTATGCAAGTTGCTTGCTTGCGGAAGAAAAGTACTCCGAGGCAGAACCAATCCTCAAGAACTGGCTCAAATTGGGAGAACAGCTTCTTTCACCCGAGCACGGCATTTTAGCGGGCGCGTATTGCGGATTAGCGGAAGTTCGCGCCAGCCAGAACAAGAACGGTGATGCGGACCTCCTCTTTGGCCGTGCCATTGCGATTGCCGACAAATCGTCGCACGATCCGTCCGAGCATGCGGAGATTCTAAAGACAGCGGCGTCATATTATGAATCGCAAAACTTGAGTCGCAAGTCGGATCCTCTCTTCGATCGGGCTTTCAACCTGATGGGCAAGGCACACGGACCTGACCATCTGGACACTGCTGAATTCGCCGCTGAGCGCGCGATGTCCTTATTGGAATTGGATCGGCTTGACGAAGCAGAGAAATGGTGCCGCCGAGCACTGGCGATCAAAGAGGCGACACTTGCTCGCGACCACTTTGATTTGCTGAGAACAAAAATTTTGCTGAGCGATATTTTGTTGTCATCGCGCCAGCACGATAAAGCTGAAATCATCTTGACCGAGGCTGTCGACCGGCTGAGCAGGAGCGATTCAGCTCTTTTGCGCTATCCGCTCGAGTTGCTCAAAGAAGTGTACGAGCAAACCGGTCGTGCTGAACAGGCCGCACAAATCGAAGCCCGGCTCAGCGAACTGCCCGAAGATGATGGTGATCTTCCCCAGTGACACGCTCGCTGTTTCTTAGGGATGCGGAGAGCGATGGAACGAAAACACACACGCTGATCGTTACGGGCGAACGTTAATGGAGGACAGGGAACCTCCGGATTCGGCAATCTTAATCGTTGGCAAATGCTCCTGCTGGTGGCGCTCCATTAATGAATCCTTGCGGTCGGCAAAGCGCACCCCTTTATGCTCTATCTTTTGTAATGGAGAGACTTGAAAACCAATGGGTAGGTGCGAGGAGGTGGTGTTATGAAACTTCCCGACTTCATGATCTCCGTTGCGCTTTTGCTGGGCATTTTGCAGATTTTGACTATCCTTGTTGCTCATCGGTTGCTCCCACCCTTGTGCGGTTAATTTACGAGGAACGCCGCCGTGATCGATGACGAAATCGAATGGCTGCCAACTGAGTTAGAGAAAGCAATAGAGGCTAATGATTTGCAATGGGTGGAACATGTCTATAGCCGGATTATCACTTACGTGGAAAGTGTCCTTGGTCCACACCATCCGCGACTCGCTGCCAGCTTCTTGCAACTAGCCGGCTTTCGCTGTTTCCATGGCGACTATCTGGGTGCTGAAAATTGTTGCAGGCGTGCCGTCGCCATCTACAAACGAAGCGTGTGTAACATTTCCTACTATTTTTGATCTGGCTCCTTGTATTCATATCCCAAAATGATGAAGTGAGGACAATCGCATGACATGGAGACGAATCGCTCAACAGAAGCACGACGTTCTTGCATCGCTAGTAGTCTTTCTCGTCGCCTTGCCCTTATGTATGGGGGTCGCAATTGCTTCCGGCATGCCGCCAGCGGCAGGACTGGCGGCTGGTATCGTGGGCGGTATTGTCGTAGGAATGCTCTCGGGCTCTCCGTTTCAAATAAGCGGTCCCACCGTCAGTCTTGCGCTCATAGTATGGGATATCATCAACAGACTTGGCATCGGTGCTCTGGGAACAATTGTTGTCCTCTCAGGTCTATTCCAGATTTCATTTGGGGTCCTTAAATTGGGCCGCATCTTTCGTGCTGTATCGCCTGCGGTTGTGCAGGGAATGCTTTCTGGTATAGGCCTCTTGATTCTGCTCAGTCAGTTTCACGTTATGCTCGACGCCTCACCTCAGTCAACAGGATTCAAAAACCTGATTGCCATCCCGGAGTTGCTATGGCGAGTGCTCACTCTCAACGACGGCGTCCACGAAGCGGCAGCACTTGTTGGCCTTTTAACAATAGCAATAATCATCACCTGGGAGAAGCTGCCACTCCAAAAGTTGCGCAGTGCCATTCCTCCCACGCTGCTGGCCATAATCGTTTCAACCACAGTTGCAACAGTTCTTGCACTTGATTTGAAACGCGTGCAACTACCAGACGATATTGTTTCGGCCTGGATGTGGCCGGACTTTTCTGCGGTCACCAAATATGGCTGGACAATTGTCCAGTCAGCTTTAGCGGTTGCCCTCATCGCCAGCGCAGAGACACTTCTTACGGCGAATGCACTCGACCGTGTGGTACCAGGGCAGAAAAGCAAGTACGATCAGGAGCTGTTGGCGCAGGGAATAGGCAATACCATATGCGGCGCCATCGGCGCTCTCCCGCTGGCTGGTGTCATTGTTCGCAGCTCAGTAAACTTGAAAGCGGGTGCGCAATCAAAAGCGTCCGCAATCCTGCATGGCGTCTGGCTGCTTCTTTTCAGTATGTGCTTTCCTGGCGTACTGCGGCTCATTCCGGTCGCTGCTCTTGCTGCCGTCCTCGTCTATGCCGGCTACACGCTGATAGACATACGTGCTGCAAAGCGCATAGCAGAACGGGGGCGATCAGAGCTCCTCATCTTTTTGGCCACAGCACTAACTATCTTGATGACCGATCTCCTTACCGGCGTGCTTGTCGGTACGACGTTAAGCGCGGCAAAGCTTCTCTATGTATTTTGCAAGCTCGATATCGTCAAAACACACGACAATGGACGCACAACACTCCAGCTTGTCGGTGCCGCCACTTTTCTCAGTTTGCCCAAGCTCGCAGACGTTCTTGACGAATTGCCAGCCAATACGGAACTTCACGTAGACTTTTCGCGCCTGACATACATAGATCACGCCGCGCTGGACCTGCTCATGAATTGGGAAGATCAATACAAAAAACAGGGCGGCACTCTGACAATCGACTGGGGACTCCTGCAAGCCCGATTTACGCAACCAGCTCTCGATAATAAAGCAGTGCTCCCCGTCTCCGCTACCTGAAATCAAAGGTTTCTTGAGCGCCGTATGCTGGTCTGGTCGACGGAAGCAAATTACAAAAGCTCATCAATAGACTACTTCCGGACGCCCAGATGCGTCTTGAAGATCTAACATCCCATTTTTTGCTATCGCTGTCAGCCTCATTGACGGACCATCGCATGTTCTATTGAAAGGGAACATGGCCGACGTCTTGCGGGCAAGCACTACCAATTCGAAGGCAACAACGCGGGAAGGTTATATTGCCCTGGTCAGCATCAAGGGAAATACAAGGAAGTGCTGGAGCGCCTCGCGACGACTTCCCACTGAGGCACAGCGGCAGCAATCACTGGCGTCGTGCGCGATCACAATTCCTCCTGCATGTTTGGCGCGCTTCATTGCCATTGTAGCCAGAGCCAGCAGATTTTTCAGTTCGTGGCAATGTTCTGGAATGGAAGCAATGCCAAAAGCGATTACCATTTCGCGCGCCTGCTCTTCCGCAGGCTCGATTTGAATGCCGATGTGCCTTCTATTTGGGAGTCGCTCCCAATGGTAGCAATCATCTTTCGGACTCTGGAGTGAAGCCATCGAGGGTGGACGCCGAGTTCCCTGGCGAGTTCGGATATGGTCGGAGCCCGGCCATGGTTACGCTCAAATTCAGACAGTTTCTGTCTGATCCTTGCGACGAAGTCTTCCCCTTTTAGGCCGAACTGCATCCAGTCTTTACATTTCAACCCTTGGATGTCCATCCTTCGCGTTCAACGTCATTTGTTATTCGTCGTGTGTTGACTCTCGTTGTTGCTCAAGCCATGCGGTGCGCCAGACTCAAATCACGCTTTGCGCCTGATCCTCCGCACACTCAAGAAACTGCATGCTCCCACCACAAGCACCCTCGGCGATGACGGAAACTAATTACGGCTAACTCAAACGATATCGTTTGACCAAAACGGAAAAGGAACCCACCGCCAATCAGACGAAACGCCCCCAGGAAATCACTCAAACGATATCGTTTGACCAAAGAGAAAAGGAACCTGCCGCCAGGCTACGAGCGAGGGAACGGACGGCCGGAAAGCGACAGGCGGGAGGACCAAAGAATTACTTAAGCGATATCGTTTGACCGAACTTAATGAAAAGTCGCCGCCACAGAAATGCAACGGAACTTGCAAAGAAGAAAAATGATCATTCAACCGATAACTTTGGTCGCAAAGTTGAGCAGGTGGAAATATGCTTGAAGTAGAGAAATCGACGGCTGCCGGCGGCGATGTCATGGCGCCTGCCCGGGTCTACAGGAGGGGTGTGAACGCACCGACAAGACAAGCGCACTTTCGCATGATGTTATTGTCGGCATTCGCTGGCGGCGTGCTTGGTTTGTCCTCACCCGGCTTTGGCCAATGGTACTTGGTCTGGTTTCTTATCGTTCCTTTTTTGTTTCTCGCCGTTTCCAGCCCGACGCCCCTGGTCGCGGCAATTCGCGGATTGATTTTCGGCAGCGGCTACAACCTCGTAGCGCTTAACTGGTTTTTGCGCCTCAATCCGCCATATTGGGTCGGATTTGACGATCCGTCGGCGAGATTCGTTCTGTCGCTCGTCGTTTGGTTCTCGCTATCAGTCCTTCAGGCATTCTCTTATTGCCTCCTGGCAGCGGTCGTAAGAGCTCTACCAATCAGCGGAGGGCTGTTCCGCTTGCGAAGCCGACGATTCACGATGCCGGCGTTACTGACTATTCCTTTTATATGGACACTCACCAGCCACATATTGTTCAACCAGACCGATTTTCTGCTCATGCCGATGACTGTTCTTGAATATTCGCAGTACAAACAGCTATGGCTCATTCAGATGGCGTCACTGGTTGGAGGAGTGGGGATAGAGGCCCTGATTGTCGCGGTCAATGCAGCGATCGCCGTCGTGATTGCAACAGTCGGCGGTTTTCCCCCGCTGAGCAAATTGTCGGCACCTTCCAGGAAAGACGCATGGGCCCAATTTGTTGCGGTCATGGCGATTGTGTTGTCGGCAGCAATCTTCGGCTTCACACAGTTGCAGAACCGCCCGCCAAGCGCCCAAGCAAATTTGTCAATTGTGCAACCCGGACACTCAGCTCGTACCAATCAGGTCAAACGTACTCTGCGATTGCACGAAATATGGCCGGAATTCAAATCTGCTATCGAGCGCAGTCGAAAAGGCATCGTAATTTTCTGCGAAACCGCTTTTCCTCTCTCGTCGTTGACAAATCAAGAGCTCGTCGATCAGCTCAACAACATCGCACGCGCAAAGAACACGGATATCGTTCTTGGCTCCGCCCAAATGGCGGATTTGAATCAAATGTACAATACGGCTGTCTCCGTTCCGGCAAGGAGCAGCATTCCCTGGTCGGTGTACAAGAAAAGGTATTTGATTCCTTTTGGGGAGTTTGAACCATTCATTCTGCGAACCATGCCGCTAGAACTCAGACAGGCGCTGCACCTTCCGGAGGTTCCCAAGTTTATTCCCGGTCGAGAAGGCACACCGCTCAAATTGTCTCAAGGAGGGGCGGTGCCCATCATTTGTGGTGAGAACGTTTACTCCTTGCTGTGTGCCGATGGTGTTTCTCCGAATACCAATTTGATTGTCAATCTGAGCAATTTGACATGGTTTGAAAATTCAATGCTCGGCGAACTCAATGACGCATTTTGTGTAATGCGCGCAGTCGAAAACCGGCGCGCCTTCGCATACGCATCAGACAGCGGACCTTCAGTTATCATAGATCCGTATGGAGAGATACAAGCCCGCTCCGCATGGTCTTCGAATACACTGTTGACTGCGCCAGTCAGCTTGCGTTCGGACGTCACATTCTTCACTGAGATGTGCCATCAGATCACACCGTTTCTTCTGTAAAAGTTGAATCGAACGCCGCGAGCCGGGCAGATCCTCTATGTTTCGCGACGATCGCTTATATCGCCAGGACTGTACAAAAGCTTTACGAGCAGGGCGCGCTCAATCTTATCAAGAAGAGTAGATGTAAATCCCAGTCTAGAAGCGAGTCTCGCGCGGACATCCTGAGCAAACATGCCAGCCGTCAATATCTCATTCGAGATGAGCATTTTTCGGACGGACGGTTCTGTGTGAGCCCACAGTCCCATCTGAAATACAAAGTGCTTTTCTGACATCGATTGCGAATTTGGTTGCCAGAGCACTTCCCATATCTCTTTCTCAGCCCCCTGGAGACATTTGGTCCTTTGAGCGATCTGATCGAAACTTATCTTCGACCAGACATCTCTGAACTGCCGCGATCTGCGAGCGTTTTCAGCGATATGCTCATCCGACAGAAAACTCCAGGTGTCCTCCCAACTTTGTCGTATCTTTTCGCTCATGAATGAACCTTCCGTTCTAGCAGGTCGTTGAAAAACACCGTTTTTGGTGGCGCTCCTTTGGGGCCCAGCTGTTGGAGGAGTGCCTG
>DATNRC010000474.1:0-4278 GCA_036703705.1 Candidatus Obscuribacterales bacterium | reverse complement strand
GGGCAGCGTTCCTCAGAGCCACCCTAATGCGCGCCATGAGCTCCCCACTGCCGAAGGGCTTCGTTAGATAGTCGTCAGCACCGGCATCCAGCGCCGTGATTTTATCCTTCTCGCCATCGCGCGCCGAAAGGATGATGATCGGCACGCCTGTCCATTCACGCAACCGTCGCGCAACTTCAAGCCCGTCAATGTCCGGCAAGCCGAGATCGAGGATCACAACATCGGGACGCATTTCGCTGGCCATTTGCAGTCCATCTTTCGCGGTTGCAGCCTCCAGAAGCGAAAATCCCTCACTGTTCAGCACCGTACGCAAATAACGGCGTATCTGGGACTCGTCTTCAATGAGCAGCACCGTTGGTTTGACTTGTGACTCTTGACCGCAGTCGAATGGCATTCCCTCTTACCCAACGAAGTTGTACAATTCCGTTTCCAATTGAGCCTGGGTAAGCCCAGGCTCCTCCTTCTTCATCTGTCGGCAATTTCCTCCATCCCTAAAGACCGATTTTAACCGACGTGCACTCGCGGTCTGCGTTTGGAATCCGGTACCGTCTGGCGCAAAATCTCTCGGGTCAGCGGAGCAGTTTCGCCCTCGCCCAAGAAAATGTATTTGAGAATGTAGAGAAGCGGATTACCCTCGGTCCAACCAAAATAAGCGTGCGGTATCCGGCCTGTCTGGTCACGAATATGCAGAAGCAATGCGGCGATTGCGTTGGGAATTGCATGCGCAGTGCAACGCAAAATCTTGTATCCATCCTCCTCCTTTCCTTCCACTACAAGGTCGTATTCAAATTCGGAAGGATCCAGCAAGCCAACCTCGAGGAAGATGAAATCGCCTTCCGGAAGTGTAATGCTGTGCGTCTCGCGGGATTCCTGCTCTTTCGTTTTGTAATCGGAGCCCCCCGGACGATGCGCCAGAATGCGAATTTCACCCAGCTTGGACTGCATCGCTTCCTCCATGAATCTGTGCGCTGTCTCATCCATGCGCACGCTGCTTACTCTGAGCTCCAAGGAGCGAATCCCTCTCGAGATAAGAGACACAGCGAGAATTGCGGCGATGAAGAAGGAAGCAATGTGCAATCCTTCAGGACGCTCGATCATGTTGGCAATAGATGTGTAAATGAAAACGCACATGATGGTGAGAAAGCCAACTCTTTTAACCACCGACTCTTTCCATACAGTGAGAACGACGGCAACTGCGGCCGAGGTGAACAGAACCAACACGCCTGTTGCATACGCTCCCGCTTGAGCATCGACGTCAGCTTTAAAGATGATAGTTACAGCAAATGTGACGAGAGTGAAGAACACCACCAATGGTCTCACTGCCCGTGCCCATTCGGGCGCCATGCCGTATCTCGGCAAATAACGCGGCACCAGATTGAGCAAACCGGCAAGAGCCGATGCGCCTGCAAACCAGAGGATGAGTATGGTGCTGATATCGTATGCGGTGCCGACACCAGCACCCAAATATTTGTGGGCCAGATATGCCAGCGCTCTGCCATCCGCCTCACCGCCGTGCTTGAACGCAGCCTCCGGAATGAGCACCGTAGTAACAATACTGGTGGACAGCAACGCCGCAGCCATAATCAAGGCCGCAGTAAGAAGCAGTTTTCTTGTGTTCTTGATCCGTCCTGCAGGCTCATCCGGCACATCATTGGCATCGCCCTTAACCAGCGGCATTACGGCCACACCGGTTTCAAAGCCAGACATACCGAGAGCCAGCTTGGGAAAGAGGATCAAGGATGTGCCAAGCATAGCCATGACATTCGGGAAAGCACTGTTGATCTTTGCCAACCAATCGTTGAGAAGGGATGGATGGGCGGCTATTTGTTGCCCGCTTACGACCACGACCCAGGCATTAAGGACGAGATAGACTGCGACAATGAGGACGGACAGCCCGATGGCCTCCCGGTATCCTTTAAGAAACACTCCCCCCAGCACCGCCAATATGGCAATGGTTACGCCCACCTTATCATGCATCCCGGGAGGAACCAGCGGGTTTTCCACTATGTGAGCAGTGGCGTCGGCTGCCGACAAGGTAATCGTTATGACGAAGTCTGTAGCGGCAAATCCCAGTAGAACAAGAACAAAGGCCTTTCCTTTCCAGCCAGGCACAAGATTTTCCAGCATGGCAATGCTTCCCTGCCCGAACGGACTTTCTCTGGCTACTCGCGAATAGAGAGGAACAAGACCGAACAATGTCACGAGCACAACCACGAGCGTTGCCAGTGGCGACAATATGCCGGCAGCCATGAAAGCAATCCCTGGTTGATATCCGAGAGTAGAGAAGTAATCTACGCCCGTCAGGCACATCACTTTCCACCATTTGTCCTGGTGATGTGCCGCTGACTTTTTGGAATCCCTGATCCCCTCGAAAAACCAGCGCCGGAACCGGTTGCTCGGACGCTTGGACCGGCGCTCAGTCGGTGAGGTGCTCACTGTGATGCTCATATGCTGATTTTGTTGATTCCTGCCTCTTTCAAGGCTCAATCGTTTTGGGAATTTGCTTAAAACAAGTCATATGCCAGACGTGTGAGGTTTGCGTAAGTCCCATATAGTCAAAGCTACAGGTTTTCTGAGCCGAGCGGAGCCAATATAAAGGGCTTCGACATAAAGAAAGCGTAAAGATTTCAACCAGATATCCTTTATGCTTTCTTGATGAAGACGCTTACCGTCTTATCGCTCTCTTTACGGTCTTTCCGGTTGAATACTGGTGGAATCGGAAGAGGTGAAGGCATGGAATTTTTCCTGGCAATAACTGTCTTGATATGTCTGTTACTCGCCTGGGCCGTGGGAAGCCTCCTTAACTCGACATTAGAAGTACTAACTCGGGAAAGGCGACTGACCTTGGACTTGAGCCAAGACAAAACGTGGCGATCTCAGCAAAGGATTTCAGGTCCGCGCAGAGCATGAGATGAACCACCACGAACAACAGCCTCAAATCACGATTTTCTGCATTCTCGCCTCGCTCTCGCTCACGGCGATCGGCTGCATGCTTTGCAATGACATACCGCCCTCGGTATGGACAGGAGTTGTCGTCGGGCTGTGGCTCAATCAGCGCCTTTCCGAAGGTGTTAAGGGCGCGTCAAGCCGCCGCTGGAAAGAGAGAAACATGGACTGTTTTGCAAAACGCCGTCGGGAGCAAAATCGCTTCGTTTCCGAAATCGCTCTTATGTAAGCACTTTGAGTCAACGTTTAGGTCAGGGCGGTGTTATCATCGCCAAGGTGATTAGCGGAAGTGTAGAAAAATAGCCATGGTAGAGCCAAGCAATATTTCGCAGCCGGATTGTTAATAGGCCATGAGATATGCAACCGGGCATAGCGCAAGGCAGTAAAGATATCTTCTAGCACAATGGAAGTCATGACAAGACAACAAGGGTTTCTCCGTGCATTTGCACCAATTGCAGCCAGTCTCTTCGTCACATCTCTTGCCGCCTCACCAACAGCCGCTCAAACTTCCACTGACAATGTGCCGCTTAGAGGTCTTGATGCTCCGCCATCTGTGGCATCTCCCGGCCAAGCAGCAGCGGATAAAGAACCGATCAAGCTGAAAAGCGCCGAGATGCTCAAACGCTATTTGGAAGACCTTGCCGCCCGGCACTCATTGACTCCGCCCGGACCTGGGATGATGACGAGACAGGATCTCGGCAAATATTTTCTCGACCTGATGCCTAAGCTCGCGAATCTGCCGGCCGACCAGCTTTCCGGTCAGGATTTACGTGATATCGGCATGCTCACGGATGAGTTCGAGGACGCCATGCAACAAGTAAAAGGCTCCATAGCGCTGAGAGCTTTTAAGAGCGAGATTCCGGACACGAAATCACTGAATGCGAAAATGGCCGAGGCCAGCAGCAGATTGGCGGCCCTCGAGAAATTGAAAATTAATGGTGACTTCACTTTCGCACCGCAGTCCGACATGGGCAAGCAAGTGCACGATTCGATGACGGCTAATTTGAGAGCGCGCATCAATTTTTTGGCCAAAGTCCATGAAGCGACTGCAGACAGCCGGCTCGGCAACGGCTATTTGTTTGCTCGTCTAACGGCGGCTGCAGGGAGGTTTTTCCCGCGCAATCAGTATTTGATGTCGCCCCTAAACGACATTGTGGACGCCAATGCGTCGCCATTCAACTCAGGTCCCAATGAAGTGCAGGTCGACAACCTTGTCATCAACAACAATAACAGCAATTCGCTCCGGCCGACGGTCAGCCTGGAGCAATGTTATTACTCGCAGGATTTGAGACCGGGAGGAGATTGGAAGGCCAATTACAAAGCCGGACTCAT